>JBCBTA010000322.1:0-4102 GCA_039818905.1 Planctomycetota bacterium | reverse complement strand
GCAAGCAGGATGACGAGCAGGGTTGTGCTGAGTATGGCGGACGATGTGCCGAGCAGCAGCATCAGCCACACGATGGCGGCTGGGGGCATCGAGCCCCACGTCCCGGGCGCTGGGCGCAGGAAACCGAGCCCGAGGACCGACAGGCCGAGCGTCGGCGCGTTGAGCGGCTGGATCGGGGCGCGATGTCTGTTCTTGTGCTCGCTCACGCTCGAAGTGCCGTGATAGTGCGCACCACATAGGGATACGCGGAGAGTGCAGTGATCAGGGTGATGATCGACGCGATGGTGACCGGTGCGTGAGCGAGCCAGGCCGGCGTGTCGTCGGCTTCTGCCTGCCACCACACGAGGAGCATGATGATCGGAGCGCCGACGCTCTGTGCGATCATCTTGAGTTTTCCGGTGAGCGATGCTGAGAAATCGACGCCACGCCCTTCGAGCACGCCGCGCATCGTGGTGATGAGCAGTTCGCGCGACAGAATGACGACGACCATCCACGCGTGGACGCCGGAGACGATGGCGCCGTCACTGCTGACGAACGATGCGCTGGCGAGCATGACGAAGGTGCCGAGAACGAGGACTTTGTCAGCGAGCGGATCCATGATGCGCCCGAAGACACTGATGACCTGCCATCGGCGTGCGAGGTAGCCGTCGAGCGCGTCGGTGAGCGCGGCGACGATGAAGATGGCGGTCGCCACCGGCAGGGCCCAGGGGTGCGTGTCGGGGTAGCTGTAGAGCGACAGCAGCACGAGCAGGCCGACAGTCAGGACGAGCCGCAGCATCGTGAGCTGGTTCGGTAGGGCGCGTTGCAATGGTGTGGGCTGGGACATGGTTCGGATGGGCCAGCGTACCGCGCCCCGGGGTCGCGGCCGGCGGGAGACCCGAGATGGAGTGGGGTGCGTCGGCGGTGGACCCCAGATGACCGGTTGCTGCTCCGACACAGGGTGCGTATCCTCCGACCCTCGCGAGTGCGCGGTGTCGAATGTGGCACCGCCCACGCCGGAAGGACGCCTGTTGGAGCAGATCGTCAATCCAGTGTTGCTGTTCGTCTGCCTCGTGGTGGGCGGTCTCGGCATCGCATTGGCCATGCCACGGAGAGGGCTGAGCCCACAGGTGCTTGGTGCGCTGGTCGCGGGACTGGCGTTCGGCGTCGTCTTCGTGGTTTTGGGCATTCGGGCGGCCGGTGAGGGCCAGCTGCCAAACCTCTTCTTCTACATCTTTGCCCTGATCGCGCTGGGGTCGGCCCTTCGGGTCATCACGCACCCCAAGCCGGTCTACTCGGCCCTCTACTTCATACTGACCATCCTGAGTAGTGCGTCGCTGTTCCTGCTGCTGCACGCCGAGTTCATGGCTTTCGCCCTGATCATCATTTACGCAGGGGCGATCCTGATCACCTACCTGTTCGTGATCATGCTGGCGACGCAGGCTCCGACCGAGTCGCAGGCGGAGCAGATGAGCGAGTACGACGCGACCAGCCGCGAGCCCATCGTGGCGGTCGCGACGGGCATCGGCCTGCTGATCATGTTGTCGTTCATGCTGGCCCGTGGCGTGGGTGAGATCTCGCCGAACGCCGCGGCTCGCACCTCGCCGGACCTGCTGGCCGAATTCCCCCGGAAGATCCTCCGGGAGCTGGATCAGCGCCGGGTCTTCGATGCGTTCGAGCGGCCCACGCCCACGGACCTGGCAGAGGCGTTCGACGTGCAGCGCCGGACCGTGCCGCTGGTCGTCGAGGACGTCGAGGCGACGCAAGCGCTGCTCGAGGATCCCATCAGTTCCGTCCTGTTCGTGGGCGAGGGGAGCGGCCAGACGCCCGAGGAGACGCTGTCGCAGCTGTCGCAGGGCATCGAGCCGGGCTTCGCCGTGACGATTCACCTGCCTGAGGAGATCCGGGTGTCCAATGCCGAGGGCGTCGGGCATGCGCTGATCGCGGGGCATCCGATGGCGCTGGAGCTCGCCGGCATCATTCTGCTGATGGCGATGCTCGGCGCGGTCGTGCTCGCACGGAAGCAGATCGAGCTCAGCGAGGAGGAGAAGCGGGCCCAGGCCCATCGCCTCGGTGACACGATCGATGCGGCGGGAGGTGGCGCATGAGTCATCTGCTCGACGCGATCATGCTCGCACAGTCGAACGTGCTTGCCGGCCCGCTGACGATGTACCACTACCTGCTGGTGTCGGCGGCCCTGTTCACGATCGGCGTGATCGGTTTCCTGAGCCGCCGCAACATGATCATCATGTTCCTCTGCACGGAGATGATGTTCCAGGCGGTCGGCATCGCACTGATCACCTTCAGCAAGTTCCATCTGAACCACACCGGCGAGGTGTTCGTGATCTTCGTGCTCACGATCGCCGCGGCGGAGTCTGCGCTCGCACTCGCATTGGTCGTGCTGCTGTTCAAGCGTCGTGAGACGCTGGACGCGGCGAGTTGGTCGCTTCTCAAGGGGTAGGACGTGTCGGCGGCTTTGCTCCAACCCGTGCTGACTCTTGGCGCCGAGACGACGTCCGCGTCCGTCGGTCCGTGGTGGATTTCGCTGATCCCCGCACTGCCGCTGCTCGCGAGCGTGCTGTGTCTGGCGTATCTCGCGACGCGCGTCCGAAGCAAGCTGCCGGCATGGACCGTGGTGGCATTCCTCGGCGCGAGCTTCGTGGCAACCCTGGTCGGCTTCCTCCAGTGGGAGGGCGGGGCCCAGATCACAACGGCGTTCACATGGATTGAGACGGCCTGGGGCGACGGTCCCGGGCAGATCTTCTCCGTTGACATCGGCTTCTACATGGACGGCCTGTCATGGCTGTGGATGCTGTTTGTCACGGGGCTCGCAACGCTGATCGGCCTGTACGCCAGCGAGTACATGGCGGGCGACAAGGGATACGCGCGGTTCTTCGCGGCGTTTGCCCTCTTCGTCGCCTCCATGGCGTGCCTGGTGATGGGCGACAACCTCGTGCTGCTGTACTTGGGCTGGGAGGGCGTCGGCCTCTGCTCGTATCTGCTGATCGGCTACTTCTACAAGAAGCCCGAGGCGGTCGCGGCGGCCAAGAAGGCATTTATCGTCAACCGCATCGGCGACCTCGGTCTTGCGCTTGGCATCTTCCTGACGTTCAACACCTTCGGCACCGTGCAGTACGCCGAGCTGTTCCCGTTGGTCGAAGCCGGCGTGGATGGCGAAGGCAACGTGGTCGAGGGCTGGGTGACGTGGGCGATTCCATGCCTGCTCATGCTGGGCGCGTTCGGCAAGTCGGCCCAGGGCCCGCTGTACGTCTGGTTGCCCGACGCGATGGAAGGCCCGACGCCCGTGTCGGCCCTGATCCACGCGGCGACGATGGTGACGGCGGGCGTGTATCTCATCGCCCGCATGTTCCCGGTCTTCGGCACGCTCGATCAGGATCACATCGCCCTGACGATGGTCGCATGGATCGGCACGCTCACGGCCCTGTGGGCGGCGACGATCGGCATGGCTCAGTTCGACATCAAACGCATCATGGCGTACTCGACGGTGTCGCAACTGGGCTACATGTTCGCCGGGCTCGGCTTCCTGACGACCGTCGGCGGCGCCTTCCACGTCTTCACGCACGCCTTCTTCAAGGCGACGCTGTTCCTGTGCTGCGGTGCGGTCATGCACGGCTTTGCCGGTCAGCTCGATTTGCGTAAGCTCAGCGGACTGTGGAGCCAGCCCGGGTGGCGCATCGTGACGATCGCGATGTTCATCGGATGCCTGAACCTCGCGGGCTTCCCCTTCACCGCGGGCTACTTCTCCAAGGACATGATCCTCGCCGAGGCGTTCGTGACGCCCGGCTTCTCTCTGCTCGGATGGACGCTGATCATCACCGCCGGACTCACGGCGTACTACACCTTCCGCGTCTTCTTCCGTGTGTTCGTCGGGCCGGCCCACTACGAGCCGGGTGACGATGACCATGGCGACGATCACGGGCACGGCGAGGACGATGGTCATCACGGGTTCCATCCCCACCCGCCGGGGTGGGCGATCAACCTCGTGCTGGTCCTCCTGGCAGTCGGTTCGATCCTCGCCGCGGGTGGGGATGGAACCCGTGATGACCATCGTCCTCGCCGTGCCCGTGATCGTCGCCATGGTCATCGTCACCCGGCTCGTAGT
>JBCBTA010000321.1:0-4107 GCA_039818905.1 Planctomycetota bacterium | reverse complement strand
CAGGGCCGAACCCCATTCTGGCGGTGGCTCGAAACGTCATCAACGAAGCGGTGCGCATGCGCATCAGCATCGTCTTCATCATCATCCTGCTGCTGCTGCTGGCGGTGATCCCGACGGTGCTGCAGGAGGATCAGCCACTGCGGTATCGAGTCCAACAGTGGCTGCAGTACGGCACCGGCTTCTCCTACGGCATCCTGGCGCTGCTGACGGCATTCCTGTCGGTCGGCACCGTCGTCTTCGAGCAGCGCGACCGAATCATCTGGCAGACGGCCACCAAGCCCGTCCCGGCCTGGCAGTACCTGCTGGGCAAGTGGGTCGGGGTGATGGCCCTGAACTTCGTGCTGCTCGGCGTGACGGCGGGAGGCGTGTACATCTTCACGGAGTACCTGCGCCACCAGCCGGCCAACGGCGAGATCGCCTATCGCGTCAATGAGCGTGGCCAGAGTACGCGCGGACCGACCGGTGCTCCGCCGTCAACCGACCGGCGTCTGCTGGAGCGACAGGTGCTCGTCGCCCGCGTCGGCACCGAAGCCCTGCCGGGCTACCCGACGGATGGGAACATCGAGTACCGCATCGATGCGATCATCTCGCGCATGGACAATCCCGAGGAGGCGGATCGCGACGAGATCCGCGCCTCGATCTACGACAACTGGTCGGAGCAGCTGGATCGCATCGTCGAGCAGCGCGTCTCCGAAGCCCAGGAGCTCAGCCCCGACTTCGTGGACACCTTCCAGCGCCGGACACTGCTCCGAGCCGAGGCGCTCGATGAGTACGAACAGCAGTACCGGTCGCTCGATCGCAATGAGCAGGAGCAGTTCGTCTTCGATCTCTCCAGGGCGCGTTCCGTCTGGCAGGGCGAACGCGAGGCGATCATGTCACGCGTCGATGGTGAGATCGATGATCTGATCGACCAGGGGGCGGCCACCGAAGAGGACCGCGACCGCCTGCGCAACGAGATCATCCTGCGCCTAATGGACTCCGGGCAGCTTCCCGAGATCCCGGAGCTCACGCTGCGCTTCCAGATCGAGGCGGGAACCAACGACCCGTCCAAGATCTACCGCTTCTACATGTTCATCAACGGTCGTCCACTGCGCGGCGTGGACGAGTTCAATCGGCCGCGTCCGATCGAGGTCGCGCTCGGTGCGGCACAGACGCTCGAGTTCCCGATCGACTGGATCCCACCGAACGGCATGACGGTGCTCACCGTCCGAAGCGACATGACCAACGAGCGGACCGCCACCTTCCCGCCGGACGGGCTGGAGGTGCTGTATCCCATCGGTGGCTACGAAGCCAATTTCTTCCGCGTCATGTTCGTGATGTGGGTCAAGCTCGGCTTCATCGCCGCGGTCGGCATCGCGGTGTCCACGTTCCTCAGCTTCCCCGTCGCCTGCCTGATGGTCCTCGGCATCCTGTTCATGGCCGAGAGCGCAGGGTTCCTGTGGAACGCGCTGGAGTACTACTCCGCCAAGGATCAGCAGGGCAACGTGAACCCCTTCGCGGTTCTGGTGCGGCTGGTCGCGATCCCGATCTCATGGACCTTCCGCACCTACGCCGAGTTGAAACCCACGGCACATCTCGTCGATGGCCGCCTGCTGAGCTGGTCCTCCGTCACCACCGCCCTGGCGATCCTGGGAGCCTGGACCATCGGGGTTCTCGGTATCGGGCTGGCGATCTTCCGCAGGCGTGAGCTGGCCATGTACTCCGGCAACTGACCTCCTCCTCCGGCGTCCCCGGCAATCGACCCGAACGAACCCTGACGCGCCGCCGACGTATCAGGTCCTGGGAGCAATCGACCATGACAGGACGCGACAAGACGATCCAGTCCGTGTGCGCCATTCTCATCGTGCTGTCCCTCGGTGTCAGCGGGGCCCTCAGCATGCAGATCTCGTCCGAAGCAGGACGAGCGCAGCTGGTCTACACCGATCAGGCCACCGAGGGGGATCCGCCCTCCGTTGCCCTCGGCATCGCCATGGGTGCCTTCCGGGGCCTCTTCGTCAACTACCTCTGGATCCGCGCCAACGACCTCAAGGAGGCCGGCAAGTTCCACGAAGCGATCGAGCTGTCCGCGGCCATCACCAAGCTCCAGCCGCGCTTCCCGCGCGTGTGGGCATTCCACGCGTGGAACATGGCGTACAACATCTCCGTCGCGACCAAGACCGCCGAGGAGCGCTGGCAGTGGGTCGATGCGGGCGTCACGCTGCTGCGCGACGAGGGCATTCCCAAGAATCCCAACGACGTGCTGCTCCACAAGGAGCTGGCGTGGATCTTCGTCCACAAGATTCAGGGTTTCACCGACGACGCCAATCAGTACTACAAGCGGCGCATTGCCGAGGAATGGAGCTACATCCTCGGACAGCCGCCACGACTCGATAGCGACACGGCCATCGCCACCTCGCAGATGATCGAGTGGTTCAGCATCGTTGCCGACGCACCCAGCGCGCTCGAGGATGTCATCCAGCGCGAAGAGGAGGATCGGCGTGCCGAACTCGATGATCCCAATGCTGTGGTGGAGTCACGTGTCGAGCAGCTGGTGCAGCGCATCGGCGATGAAGCCAGGATGGAGCTCGACTTCGATCTGCTCCGCCTCGTGACGCTGCATCGGCGCGCCACAGAGGCGTGGTACGCCCAGGCCGGCATGCTGCAGCTCAACGAGTCGCGCCAGAATCAGGTGCTCAGTGGCCTGCTCGACGACGAGACGTACGCCGATGCATGGGAACGGCTGCTTCCCCACGTGCGCAAGCGCGTCCTCATCGACGAGTACCACATGGAACCGTGGCGCATGCGTCAGTACATGGAGACCTACGGTCCGCTCGACTTCCGCCATCCGGCGTCGCACTCTCTGTACTGGGCGGCCCGCGGCGTCGAGGAGGGGCTGGAGCGCAAGAGCACCACCTCCTCGAACACCATCAACACAGACCGGCTCGTCTTTCATTCCATCCAGGAGCTGTGGCGCACCGGCACCATCTATTACGATGTCCTCACCGATGAGTATCTCACCCTCGTCGATCTCCACTTCACCGACACCTACGAGAACACCTACGACGAACTCGTCGGCAGGGCGGGCATCTCCGAGGATCCCGAGCGCACCTACCGCCTGTACAGCGCCGGCTACGAGAACTTCCTCAAGGACGTCGTTCGCGTCTACTACCGCCTTGGCCGCAAGGACCTCGCGCAGCAATATCGCGAGCGGTACATGAACTGGCCCGGTCGCAACACCAATGATCCCCGCGAGTGGGAGAACGACCGGCTCCTGAACCTCGACGAGTGGGTGCGCCACCTCACCTACCCCGACGAGTTCGACAACCGTCTCTCCATCCCCTACGTCGCGACGACCGAGGTGTATTCGTCGCTTACCGAGGCGTATGTCCGAGGTCTGCTCGGCAACGACCCGGAGGCGTTCAAGGGTCTGATGACCTACGCACGCCAGGCGCACCAGTATTACTTCCAGGAGCAGGGCACCCAGACACTGGTCGATGCGGATCGCGATCGCATGGAGTACATGTCCGACAACTTCATGGAGGTCGCCGCGACTGTCTTCATCCGGCTCATCGACTCCGGCAGCATCCAGCCATTGCAGGGCTCGAGGATCTACGAAGGAGCACCGCTGCTGCTGCGGCAGTTCATCTACGATGACCTGCGTTCCGTCATGACCGGCCGCGGCATGGCGGAGGAGATGTTCACCACGCTCTTTACCGAACCCGCGGACATGGCCGCCCACCGCGCACGCTTCCCGAAGCGCGATCAGCGCCTGGAGCAGCGCGAGGATCTACAGGAGACCCTCGAGCAACGATGACCGCGACGCTTCCGCTCATTCGTATGAACCACCAGGTGGCTGTCGAGCGCCCGGGCGGCGAGCCGCTGGTGATCTCGCACATCATCGGGATTGGGCGCAACTACGCCGCCCATGCGGATGAGCAGGGTGCCGATGTACCCGAGCGGCCGATGCTCTTCACGAAGAACCCCGCGTCTGCCTGTCTCGACGGCGACGAGATCGTCATCCCCGAGATCTGCGCCAACCAGGAGCAGGTGGACTATGAGGCGGAGCTGGCGGTCATCATCGGTGAGGCCTGCTGTGATGTGCCCGAGGCCGAGGCGCTTGCGCATGGT
>JBCBTA010000320.1:0-4121 GCA_039818905.1 Planctomycetota bacterium | reverse complement strand
AGCGTCGTCGTGAGGCGGTCGCTCCAGCTCTCGCGCGCATCGAGCTCGAGGCGAAGGGCACCGCCGCCACGATTGCATCGCGTGCGCTCGCTCGGTGGGGACTGCAGCAGGATGACTTCGGACGACGCTACTGGACCGATCCCGTTGGCGCCCATCGCGCGATGGCGGCCGATCGTGACGCGTTTCTTCGTGGCTTACGGCGACAGATCGCCGAGGCATCACGACCGCATCGCGTCGCTGGGCTCGAGCTTGCGCAGCGGCTGCGTGTGCTGACGGAGTGCGCCGAGCAGGTCTTCGCCGCGACGCACGACTCCGATGCGCACATCGCGGCGACCGCGGTGCGCGTGCTGAGCACCTTCCCGGGTCCGAGTGGACGTGCGATGCTGCTCGAGGCCGTCGCCCATGCCGACGCCCGGGTACGAGCCAACGCGGTGGAGTCACTCGGCGCCGGCGGACCCTCATTCCGCCTTGCGGGGTACGCCGCTGATCCGGTGCCTCGCATTCGCGCCAACGCCATCCGTGAGATGCTGCGGGCACGCCCCGATGCTCGGGAGGCAAAGCACTCGCTCGCGGAGATGCTGATCGATCCAAGGCCGAGCCACCGGCTGTCGGCCCTGTGGGTTGCCGAGCGAGCCGGGGCGGTGGAGTTCTCCGATCGCGTCGCCGACATCCTGCGCACCGAGCCGGATGATCGTGTTCGCGTGCGAGCACGCCGCTGTGCACGTCGCCTGCTCGGTGAGATGCGTCGTGACTGGGCGGATCGCGACGCGCGTCCGTCGCTCCGGCTGCAGGCCTTCAACGTTGACACATCCGAACCCATCGCAGGCTGACTGTCCCACATGAGAGACCTCCCATGCTGAGAGTTGGTGTGATGCTCGCTGCGGAGCCGCTTCGGCTCGCGACAGGTGAGCCGGAGGCGCCCGAGTCGCTCGTCTGGCTGTGGTTTCTCGGTGGCGGGGTGCTGCTTGCGCTGATCATCGCGGTGCTGATCGCCCGGTACATCATGATGTCCGCGGAAGAGCGCGCATTTCACGAGATCGCAGCGGGCCTGAATCTCCGCTCGCGCCACCGCCGTCGTCTGCGCGGCCTGGCGCGAACCGTCGGCGCAGCGCCGGTTGCGCTGCTTCTCTGCGAAGGCGCCTTCCACAAGGCCCTGCGCGTGTGCGCACAGGACGCACAAAAGCCGCGCGAACGGGCTGCGCTCACAGATCTGCAGAATCAGGTCTTCGGCATCAGTTCGAACTCGTGGCAGCGCCCGAGCGCCACATGACGCCGGATCTCCTGCTCATCGGTCTTCGCGCCAGCGGCAAGAGCACGCTGGGGCGGGCACTCGCGGACGCGTGCGGTCGCCCCTTCGCCGACCTCGATGATGTCGTGCTGGAGCACATGGGGTACGCCACCGTCGCCGATGCGTGGAGCGCCGAGGGGGAGCCGGCATTTCGCGATGCGGAGGTGCAGGCTCTACATCGTCTGCTGCGCGGCGGGGGCACGGTGCTCGCCCTGGGTGGCGGTACGCCGGCCCAGCCGCGGGCGCAGAAGGCGATGCGCAGCGCCCAGAGGGCGGGCAGCGCGATGGTCGTCTACCTGCGCTGTGCGCCGGAAGAACTGCGTCGTCGTCTGGAGATCACCGGTGCGGGCGCGGATCGGCCGAGTCTCACCGGCGCCGATCCGCTCGATGAGATCGCCTCGGTGTATGCGCAGCGCGACCCGGTGTACGTGTCGATTGCCGATCACGTCATCGAAGGCATTGCCACACTGGACGAGGGGCTGACGCGCCTGCGGGCGATCTGGCCGAAGGATCAGGCAGCGACGGAGTAGCGCCCGCTGCGCAGGCGGCCGAGCAGGCGATCGTGGTCATCGGCGCCGACGAAGTCGGTGAAGACACATGCCATGCGTACGGGGCCGGGCTGATCGAGGTCCTCCTCCTCAACCCACACCACATTGGCGAAGACGTAGACGGGCCGGCGCTCGGAAGGGCGCAGCGACTGGGCCCCGGGCAGCTCGATGCGCAGTGCGATGGAGGTCCCCGGCTCGATCGGCTGATCGATCTCGAATCGCATGCCGCCGACACTGATGTCGTAGGCGTGGCCCTGCAGCATGAACTCCTCGTCCTCCAGTCGTCGCGCGGCGATGGCGGTGTACATGGAGGGCAGGAGGTAGCGAAGATGACGCCGACGATCCGCCTGGTCGCTCATCGAGAGATCCCTTCTCGACTACGCACGGGCCGAGTGCACACCGTCTTCGGTGCACTGTCACCCCTTCTATCGGTCCCAGGAGCGCGCGGCTTGATCAATCCCGCGTTTGTGTGGGACGTGTAAAGCTCGTGGAGGGGATTCGGGGCTCAGGCGGAGGGCGCCACGGGCTCGCCGGTGAGCGAGATGCTGACGCCGCGCAGGCAGACGCCCATCCGATCCTCGATGCGCTGCAGGACGTCGCTCGGGAGGGCCTGGAGCAGCTCCTGGGTCAGGTCACCGGGGACATCGAGGATCTCCCCGTCGCAGGTGACCACGTGCAGGTGGTCCGACACATCCGCGTCGTACCGGGCCCCGGACGAGCCGGTGGTCGCCAGCTTCTGGCACAAGCCGGCGGCACACAGCGCCTCCAGCGTGTTGTAGACCGTGGCGAGGGAGATTCCGGGAGAGCTCTGATGCACGAGGTGGTGCAGCTGCTCCGCCGTGGGATGGCACCGGTTGGCCGCGAGCGCCCGATAAATCTCGAGCCGCTGCTTGGTGCAGCGGAGTCCTCGATCGGCAAACAGGCGTCTCGTGTCCGGCGTGGTCAACTGTACATCATCCTTCGGTGACGGTCACTGTCCTTCGGAAGTATTGGCATCCATCGCGCCCCCGGCCACATCGGGGCTCGGAGCGGATGCATCCACCGTCGGGCGGAAGACCATTCGAAGGTGCGGGACCCCCGCCTCGTCGAACTCGTCCCCTTCGACCGTCCACCCGAGCTCCGCGTAGAAGGGCACGGCGTGGAGCCTGGAATGGCAGAACAGCTCACGAAGCCCCAGTTCGCCAAAGGCCCGCCGCTCCAGCTCCGCGACGAGCTGGCGGCCGATGCCTTCCCGGCGACGCTGCTCATCCACGGCCATCTGCATCAGCTTGCCCTCGCCTTCAGCGTGGACCCCGGGCAGAAGGCAGACGACGCCGACAACCCGCTCCCCCTTGGGATGGTCGATCACGCCGACGAATGTCTCGGCAACCCGGGCGAAGTCAGGGAATTCCTGATCAAAAAGTTCCATGGTGAAGCCGAGCGGCTCCAACAGGATGCGGCGGCGGAGCTCGCGCGCCTGCTCCCAGAGCTCCTGCTCGTCCGTGGCGATGCGACGAATCTGCACCATGCGTCCCTCCCGACCGGTCGCAAGATAGTACCGGCTTACCTGGTCGTCGGACGGTACGACGGTCGGGTGCCCCTCGGTTCCCCCGGGCTCAGATGTCCACGGCCGGAGCGGGCCTGCGCCGTCGCCGTCGTGCGGCACTCCATGCCCCGCCGGCGATCAGCATGCCCGTCGTGGCGCTGGGCGTCGGAATTCGTGAGGCATTCGGGAGGGGTTGACGACCTTCGACGGTGGAGCGGCGGCCGAGACGCAGGTTGCCGGCGGCGTAGACGGAGCCTTCCACGGCTGAATCGTCACCAAGCCGCACGTTGCCGTTCGCCAGGGCTCCGATGCTGGCATCGAGGTTGGCACGGGGCCCGAAGCGCATGTCGCCGAGTGCGAGCAGCGTGACCAGCCCGAATCCGTCTCGCGCAATCGTGATGTCATCGTTGGCCGCAACGTCACCCAGGATACGGATGACGACATCACCCGCGCTGGTATCCGCCAGCAGGTCAACGCGATGGCCGAGGTCGAGCGACGTGAAGACGTACTCCCCGGCGGTCAGCCGGATGGTCACGTCATTGCCGGTGCGGGCGTTGCCGAAGATGCCTGGCGCCAGAACGATCTGCTCACCATGCTCGAGCCGCACGTTTGTGCCGCCGGAGAACTCGATGCGCTGGTCGGCGAGCAGGTTGGGCATTGGATCCCACGTGTCGTGCGATGTCGTCTCGTCGAGAATCGCCCCCGAGATCGAGTCCTTGCCGAAGCGCACCGCGCCGCCGGCGTACACGTCGCCGGCGGT
>JBCBTA010000319.1:0-4127 GCA_039818905.1 Planctomycetota bacterium | reverse complement strand
TCCGAGTTCGTCGTCGAGGGTGCGCTGCGTCGCCAGGTGTCGCAGAACATCTCGCGGCTCCGTGACATCCGCTGCTATCGCGGCGAGCGTCATCGTCGTGGTCTCCCGACGCGTGGGCAGCGCACCAAGTGCAACGCTCGCACGCGCAAGGGCAGGAAGAAGACCGTCGCCGGCAAGAAGGGCGTCAAGGGCTGAGCCCGCGAGGATCTGATCGACCATGGCAAAGAAGCAGAAGAAAATCCGCAAGAACGTTGTCCGCGGCGTCGCGCACGTCAAGGCAACGTTCAACAACACCATCGTCACCATCACCGACGTCAATGGCGAGACGCTCGCCTGGGACTCGGCTGGCACGATGGGCTTCAAGGGCTCGCGCAAGAGCACTCCCTTCGCCGCAACCCGTGCCGCGGAATCCTGCGGTCACAAGGCGCGCAAGATGGGCATGGTCGAGTGCGAGGTGCGCATCAAGGGCGCCGGCGCCGGCCGCGAGTCGGCCGTGACGGCCCTGGCCACCACCGGCCTCAAGGTGACCGCTCTGGAAGACCACACGCCGGTGCCCCACAACGGCTGCCGGCCTCGCAAGAAGCGCCGCGTCTGACCGACGCCGGTCGCGCGACAGTACATGTTGGATCCGCCCCGCACAGAAGGGGAGCCCGATCGACCGGCAGTGATCGGGCCACTCCGTGAAGTGGGGCGGCGGCTTGGAACGAGCCTCTGCCGGATCGATGGAGTCTGAACGATGAGAGTTCGCTGGCGCGGCCTGGAGCTGCCCAACAAGGTGACGCAGGTCGAGAAGTTCTCGAGCGACACGTACGGTCGTTTCGTGATCGAGCCCTTCGAGCGCGGTTTCGGCACCACGGTGGGCAACAGCCTCCGCCGTGTGTTGCTGTCGAGCCTCGAAGGCGCTGCCGTCACCACCGTTCGCATCAAGGGCGCCGAGCATGAGTTCACCACGCTCCCCGGCGTCTATGAGGACATCACGGACATCATCCTGAACCTCAAGAACCTCGTCGTGCGTCTCGAGGGCGATGAGCCCAAGACGATGCGCGTCGCGGCGTCCGGCCCGGGTGAGGTCACCGCCGACCTGATCGAGGCGGACACGGCAATCACGATCCTCAACAAGGACCTCGTGCTCGCGACGCTCACCGAGGCGGTTGACTTCGAGATGGAACTGCACGTCGGCAAGGGCCGCGGCTACGTGCCCGCCAGCTCGCAGTACGAGAACACCGACGAGCAGGAGATCGGCCTGATTCCGATCGACTCGATCTACTCGCCCGTGCAGCGCGTCCGCTACAAGGTCGAGGAGACCCGCGTCGGCCAGAAGACCGACTTCGACAAGCTCTCGCTGGAGATCTGGACCAACGGCACGACGACGCCTGAGATGGCCCTCGTCGAGGCGGCCAAGATCTTCCGCAAGCACCTCAATCCGTTCGTGCAGTACTTCGAGGCGGGCGAGGAGCGCGTCTCCGAGGATGCCGCGGCTGCCGCCAGCGTGGATGACGAGCTCATCCGCAAGCTCAACATGCCCATCGGCGAGCTTGATCTGTCGGTGCGTGCGAGCAATTGCCTCGAGTCTGCCCGGATCAACACCGTGGCCGAACTGGTGCAGCGGACGGAGGCGGACCTGCTCAAGGTCCGTTCGTTCGGCAAGACGTCGTTGCGTGAAGTGAAGCGCAAGTTGCAGGACCTCGGGCTGTCGCTCGGCATGCCTCTTCCCGAGGGCTATCAGGTGGGAGCCGGCTCCGCGCTCTGAGCGGGGTGATGAGAGAGCGCCGTGAGGCGCAGAAGGTGTGGAGATCGACCCATGCGTCACCGCAAGGCCGGCTACAAGCTCGGGCGGACCACCGCCCATCGCACGGCGACCCTGAGAAACCTTGCCGCTTCGCTCTTCGAGCACGGCCAGATCACGACCACGGTGCAGAAGGCCAAGGCCGTGCAGCCGTTCATCGAGAAGATCGTCACGCTCGCCAAGCGGGGTGACATCCATGCGCGCCGTCTCGTCACAGCCAAGCTCGGCCGCGACCGCCGCGGCTTCGACTGGCTCTACCTCGCCCATGATGCCTCGGACAAGGAGCGTCAGATCGTCGAGAACCAGGCCGAGATGGCCCGTCAGTTCTTTGACATCCCTGACAGCGACCAGGTCGAGCGCAACCGCTACGGCGAGATCCGCAAGGCGCCCAAGCTCGTCAAGCACATCTTCGAGAACGTCGCCCCGCGCTACGCCGATCGGGAGGGTGGCTACACCCGCATCATCCGTCTCGGCATGCACCGCATCGGTGACGCCGCGGAGATCTGCGTGCTGCAGTTCGTCGGCGCCGAGGATGGCCCGGAGATCGGCGGCAACCCGTCGCAGCGTCGGCGCACCGCCGACAAGCGCACGGCATACGCCGAGCGTCTCGCCGAGGCCTGGGGTGGCACCGCGACCGCCGAGGAGGCGCCGCCGGCCGAGCCGGAGGTGACTGAGGAGGCAGCCGCTGCCGACGAGCCGGCCGCCGAGGCAACCGAGGATGGATCCGAGGAGAAGAAGGACGACTGACCCTCGCCCTTCTTGGGATCTCCGCACTTCAATCGAGGGTGATGCCCCGGGCGGCTGCTCGCTCTGGTAGAACGGTGCGCCCATGCTCGACACCCTGAATCAGCTCGAGTCCGACGCGCTTGCCGAGCTCAACGGTGCTTCCGGTGCCGATGCGCTCGAGCAGTGGCGCATCGCCTATCTCGGATCCAAGGGCAAGCTCAAGGCCGCAGCGTCCGGCCTCAAGGATGTGCCCAAACAGGACAAGCCGGCTGTCGGCAAGCGGCTCAACGAGGTCAAGACGGCCCTGGAGAGCGCCTTTGAAGCCGCCAAGGGCAGCGCCGGTCCGGCGCCCGCGGCAGCCGGCCCGATGCTCGACCTGACCGAGCCCGCGGCGGGCCGCGAGGTCGGCAGGCGGCACATCATCACCCGCGTCCGCGAGGAGATCTGTGAGGTCTTCTCCCGCATGGGATTCGAGATCGCCGCGGATCGCGAGCTGGAGGATGATGAGCACAACTTCGTCAAGCTGAACATCCCCGCCGATCACCCGGCTCGCGAGCCGATCGACAACTTCTACGTGGATGAGCCCGACGGCAAGGGCCGGCCGCGCATGCTGCGCTCGCAGACGAGCACGGTGCAGATCCGCGTGATGGAGGATGCCCTGGCCAAGGGGTGGGGGCCGCCGCTGAAGATCGTCGCGCCCGGGCGCGTCTACCGACCGGACACGGTCGATGCCACGCACTCGTTCATGTTCCACCAGATCGAAGGTCTGTACGTGGACCGGCGCGTCACGATGGTGGACCTCAAAACGACGCTCATCCAGTTTGCCCGGGCCTACTTCGGGCATGACGCGGAGATTCGTCTGCGCCCGTCCTTCTTCCCCTTCACCGAGCCGAGCGCCGAGTTCGACATGAAGATCCGGCTGAACCCGCAGAAGCCGCCGGCATGGGTTGAGCTGGGCGGCTGCGGCCTCGTGGATCCGGCGGTCTTCGAAGCAGTCGGGGTCGATCCGGAGGAGTGGACCGGCTTCGCATTCGGCTTCGGTATCGAGCGCATCGCGATGGGGCGCTACGGCATCCCGGATATTCGCATGCTCTACGAGAACGACGTGCGGTTCCTGCGTCAACTCTGAGGCGGCACCCCGACTGCCCGAGCGGGAGTGCTCCGATCAGCCGACTTCGCGGCGCTGGAACAGAAGCACCGACAGCGACAGCAGCGCGACGATCTGCGTGCCCGCGTATCCGGCGACCAGACCGATGTAGCGTCCGGGGATTTCGTGCCCCTGCGTGATGGCATCGACCAGCCAGAAGAACTGCAGATTGGGCACGATCGACCACGCGACCAATGCCGCCCCGTTGTTCTCTGTCGGTTCCAGGAAGAGGAAGTCGCCCTCGCGAGGGAGCCGGCGAACGGTGAGGTTGTTGACGTTGACCAGCTCGATGGCATCGCGCGTCGAGTCCATGGAACGGATGACGAGGCCGGGAGGAGCGTCGAGCTGGCGCACGTCGCCGCCGTCGGTCGGGTCACCCTCGAAGGGCTCATGTGTCGGTACCGCCAGCCGCACACCGCTGGGACTGGATCCGAAGTACACCGACGCTCCGACGACGAGGTCCGCATC
>JBCBTA010000318.1:0-4148 GCA_039818905.1 Planctomycetota bacterium | reverse complement strand
ATACGATTTGCCAGGCATCAGCCAGTCGCAAATCAATGCCGAGATCGGAATGACCTTTGCCAACGGTTTACGCGCTACGTTGCGCCAGGACCCGGACGTGATCCTTGTGGGCGAGATCCGCGACGAGGAGACGGCGCAGCTCGCGGTGCAGGCGTCGCTCACGGGCCACCTGGTCTTCAGCACGCTGCACACCAACGACGCGCCAAGCTCGATCATTCGTCTGCTCGACCTTGGGCTCGAGTCCTTCCTGCTCACGGCGACGATCGAGGCCATCGTGGCGCAGCGCCTCGTGCGAACCATCTGCCCGAAGTGCAAGGAGCAGTACGCCCCGACGGAAGAGCAGCTCATGGAGCTCGAGCTCACGCCGGACGACGTGCAGGGCCGCACCTTCTTCCGAGGCCGCGGCTGCGACACCTGCCACGGCTCGGGCTACAAGGGTCGAACCGCCATCTACGAAATCATGGGCATGGACGACGGCATGCGCGATCTGGTCATGAAGCAGGCCAGCACCGCGGTGCTGCGTGACGAAGCCCGGAAGCGCGGCATGCGCACCCTTCGTGAGTCCGGCCTGCTGGCCATCTACGAAGGTCTGACGACGATCGACGAAGTGGTCCGCGAGACCATCCAGGAGGAGTAGCCCTCCGGACCGACGGTCCGGAGTGCGCCACGATTCGCGGCATGTCGCCGCAGCATGGGGAGAACGGGCGATGCCGACGTTCCAGTACGAAGCGCTCGACAAGGCAGGCAAGCAGCAGCGCGGCTCGATCGAGGCCGGCTCCAGTCAGGAAGCCATCCAGCGGATCAAGCTGCAGGGGTACTTCCCGACGTCGGTGCGCGAGCAGAAGACCAAGAAGGGTGGCGGCGCCGGCGGAGACGACGGCGGAGCCAAGAAGGCCAAGCCCGCCAAGAAGAAGAGCGGCGGCGGCTTCTCCATCCCCTTCATGAAGGTCAAGAGCAAGTACCTCACGACCCTCACGCGCCAGCTCTCCACCCTGCAGGACGCCGGTCTTCCGCTGCTCCGTTCGCTGCAGATCCTTGAGATGCAGCAGCGTCCGGGCATGCTCAAGAACATCCTCCAGGGCGTCGTCGAGGAAGTCGAGGGTGGTTCGTCGCTCTCCGACGCGATGGCCAAGTACCCCAAGGCCTTCGACCATCTTTACAGCAAGATGGTTGCTGCCGGTGAGGTTGGTGGTGTGCTCGACGTCATTCTGCAGCGCCTTGCGGAGTTCATGGAGAAGGCCGAGCGCCTGAAGCGCAAGGTCATCGGCGCCATGATCTACCCGGCGATGGTCGTCATCGTCGCCGTGGTCATCGTGACGGGCATCATGTACTTCATCATCCCGTCGTTCCAGGAGATCTTCAAAGACTTCGGCGTGCAGCTTCCGCCGCTGACGGTCTTCCTGATCAACGCAAGCAAGTGGGTTGCGGGGAACTATCCGACAGAAGGCGCCATGTTCATGCCGGGCGCCATCTGGATCATCTTCACATTCCCCGTGCTCTTCGTGCTCTTCAAGCTCGCCCGCATGACCAACCCGGGCCGCGCCGTCATCGACACGCTGATCCTCTACGTGCCGGTGCTGGGCCAGCTGACGCGGAAGACGACCGTGGCCCGCTTCACCAGAACGCTCGGCACGCTTATCGCCGCCGGCGTCCCGATCCTCGAAGCCATCACCATCACCAAGGAGACCAGTGGCAACTGGGTCTTCGAGCGTGCACTCGGCAACGTGCATGACTCCATCCGTGAGGGCGAGTCCTTCGCGCAGCCACTTCGCGACGCCAAGGTGTGTGACTCGCTCGTCGTCAACATGATCGACGTCGGTGAGGAGACCGGTGACATGGACACCATGCTCCTGAAGATCGCCGACAACTACGACGAAGAGGTTGACACCGCCGTGGCGTCCCTCGTGTCGCTGATCGAGCCGCTGCTGGTCGTTTTCCTCGGTGGCGTGGTCGGCACCATCGTCGTCGCGATGTTCCTCCCGCTCGTCGAGATGATCAAGGGGCTCAGCCAGTGAGCGCAGCGCTTCGGACATCCCGCGCCTTCACGATCGTCGAGCTGCTGGTCGTCATCACGATCATTGGTGTGCTCGCCGCGATCACGCTCGTCGGCTTGAGCTTTGGGCTCGGCGCCGCCAAGGGTGCCGCGGCGGACACGCAGCTGCAGAGTATCGGCCAGGCGATCGCGGCCTTCGAGACCGACATCGGTTTCCTGCCGCCGCTGATCACCGAGATCGATGCCCAGGGGCGCGTCCAGACACCCGAGTCGCTCAAGCGATTCGGTGGCGAGGACGATGTGCTCGAGTCCTACCGCGAGGCTCGCTACATGAGTGAGTTCTCGTTGACCGTGTATCTGCTCGGCGCCGGTGTTCTCGACTTCGAAGAGGGCAACGACGGTGTCGAGGGATTCGGCCTTCGGAATCCGGGGGCGACGGGACTGTGGCGCGACGCACAGGGCAATCCCGAGCCGCTGGCCAGTGGTCGTGTCTACGGCCCGTATCTCGATCCGGGTGCGATGGGCGAGGACACGCTCGAGCGCCTCGAGGTCGGCTACGACGACAGCGCCAATCGCATCGTGGCGGACGAGGGCAGCAACCAGTTCATGTTCCGCCTGCTCGATCCGTGGGGCAATCCGGTTCGTTACTACAAGGGCTGGCCCAAGATCGACCTCGGCAGCGGCGCTCGCGCCGGTCTGCCGACTATCAAGTACGCACCCACCGAGCTGCGCAGCGAGGAGAGCATGTCGGCCCAGATCGCCGTTTCGCCCTCCGACTTCGACAACGTCGATCTGACCTACGACAGCGAGCTGCTCTCTGCGCCGTACATGCTGCTCTCGGCCGGTGAGCGCCCCGGGCGGGCGTACGACTCGCTGGGTCGTCCCGTCAGCGCTTACGGCGACGCCACCGTCAACAACGACCGGGATCTCGTTGAGATCGCCATCAACTCGCCGAGCAACGACAGCGCCTTCACGCCCGGCTCCCTCGACGAGAACGGACAGCTCTCCCTGATGGAGTTCCTCCGCACCAACCGGAGGTACGCACCGTGACCATGCATTCCGATACACCCAACTTGACCGGCCGCCGCGGCTTCACGCTGCTGGAGCTGCTGGTGGTCATCGCGATCATCTCCATCCTGCTGGCCATCGTGCTCGTCGCAGGATCGGTCGTGTCCAGTCGCGCCAAGGTCCGCGCGACGACGCAGGTGCTGACCTCGCTCGATCGCGCCCTCGACGAGTTCATCATCGTCGCCGGCACCATCCCGGTGTACTCGCCGCAGTTCTACGATGGCGTGCCGGGGCCGGACAATCAGCTGATCACCGGCTACGACAGCCTCGATCACTCCGCGCGTCCGGACGCTGCGGTCTTCATCCAGCAGGCCACCGGTCGGGGCGAGGCCGACGCCATCATCGGCGGCATCCCCGATCGCTTCCTGCAGTCCACCGTCGGTGGTCCGACGGATGACATTCGCAGTCAGTGGACCGCCCCGTCCGTGCTGGACGCGTGGGCCAATGAGTCGTGGCCCGACGGCGAGGATGGCTCGCCGTGGCCGGTCAAGGCGCAGCAGATCATCTACTTCGTTCACCCGCAGAACACGCTCGCCCAGGATCTCTACGGCAGGTGCGTCAACGGCAGGCCGTACTTCATGTCGGCCGGCCCCGATCGCAAGTACGGCCTGACCGCCGAGATCTCCGCGACGAGCGATGACGTGACGATGGCCGAGTCGTTCGTCGAGGACAACCTGTACTCGTATCAGCCGACGGAGTTCAAGCGCGGCATGAGCGACGTCTTTCGGAAGGGCGAGCGGTGAGTCTTGTGCGAGCCACAATGCGCTCCGCCCGTGCGGCGTTCACACTGCTCGAGCTTCTGATCGTGGTGTCGATCATCGTGATCGGCGCAACGCTGCTGCTGCCGGCGTTCGGTCGTGTGATCGAGTCGGTCAACTACTCGAGCGCCGTGAGCACGGTCACCGCGGCTCTGGGCAACGCCCGGGCCCTGGCCATCCGCAACGGCCGGCACACCGGCGTCGCCTTCTACTTCGATATCGAGCGCGAGGTGTGCTCGGTGCAGGTCCTCGAGCTCAACGGCCAGTTTGGTGGCTCACTCAGCTCCGTCGGCGGCGCGTCCCGCAGTTCGCTGTATGCCTTCGTGTAT
>JBCBTA010000317.1:0-4150 GCA_039818905.1 Planctomycetota bacterium | reverse complement strand
GGTGGCCCTTGGCCGTCAGCCCGTGTTCCCGACAGATCCGATCACGCAACTCAGCAAGCTCCGGAAGATCGATCGTCAGGATCTCGTTGGTATCGACATTGATCAGCAGATCGCGCGGACGCCGGCCGTAGGCCAGCTGGTAGTGCGCGTGCTCCGAGTCCACCAGCACCTGCCGAATGATGCCCGCATCCTGAAGCAGCTTGATCGTGCGGTAGATCGTCGCCTTGCTGACGCGATAGCCCGAGCCGCGCATCCGCTCCAGCAGTTCCTCTGCCTGGAAGAGATCATCCATCTCAATCAGCACATCGAGAATCTGCGCACGCTCAGGGGTGTACTTCTGCCCGAGATCCTTGAGATGACGCCGGAAGACCGCGCAGAGCGGCTCCATGACCTCGATTTCCGGCTTGTTCGACGTGCTCATCACGCGCAAGTGTCCCTCGAAACCACTTTGCCCGTCAATCCCGACCCTTGGAACGAAGCCAGGTCCGGAGCTTCCGCGCGCCCCAGGTATTGACGCATGCGTCCGCTGTCAGGCCTCCGCGCCGGCCTGTCAGGACGCCGTAGCGGAGATGCTCGAAATCCTCTTCACGGTGCACGTCGCAGTCGATGGCGATCTTCGCTCCGGCCTCCATCGCCGCGGCGACATGAAGATCCTGCAGATCCAGCCGCACGGTATTGGCATTGATCTCCAGCGCGACGTCATGCTCCGCCGCCGCGGACACGATCTCCTCGATGTCCAGCGGCAGGCCGTCGCGGCGCCCGATGATCCGCCCGGTGGGGTGCCCGATCACGTGGACCAGCGGATGCTCAATGGCCTTGATCATCCGCTTCGTTGCAGCCTTCGTCTCCTGCCGTAGCGACGCGTGGGGCGATGCCACCACCACATCCAGCTCCGCCAGCAGCTCGTCGTCGTAGTCGAGGGACCCGTCCGGCAGGATGTCCACTTCGCTGCCGGCAAGGATCGTGATACCGGTGACCTTCGAGGCACGAACCGCCGCGATGTGTGCGCGCAGTCGGTCTTCATCGAGCCCATTGGCGATGACCGACGACTTCGAGTGATCCGTCACCGCGATGGTGTGGAAGCCGCGCTCCTTCGCTCGGGTCGCAAGCTCTTCGATCGACATGCGGCCATCCGATGCCGTGGTATGCGAGTGCAGTTCCGACTTGATGTCCTCGAGCGTGATCAGCGCCGGTGGCGTGCGATCATCGGAAACCTCGCCGCGATCTTCGCGCAGCTCGGGTGCGATCCAGGGCAGTCCGAGCGCGTCGTAGATGTCCTCTTCACGCTGGGAGGCAACGGGTACAACCCCGCGCCGCTGCGGCGGGCCGTCCTCATCATCCACCGGATACAGCCCGTACTCGTTGAGCGTGAGCCCGCGCTTCAGCGATCGCTCGCGCAGCTTCACGTTGTGCTCCTTCGAGCCCGTGAAGTACATCAGCGCCGCACCCCACGATTCTTCCGGCACGATGCGCAGATCCGTTTGGATCTCACGGCCGTCTGCCCGCACGCGCACCGAGCATTTGGTCTCGCCCTGCGCCAGCACCTCGACGATGATCGGCATCGACAGGAAGGCTTCGCGGACGACCTGCGGTGCCGTGGACGTCACGAGGATGTCCAGATCGCCGATCGTCTCCTTGCCACGGCGCAGCGAGCCGGCGAATGCAGCCTGCGTGACACCCTCGACGGCCGCCATCTTCTCGACGATGACCTCGGCGATCGGCATCGCGTCGCCGAGCCGAGATCGCTGCTCGCCGTGGTCGGCGAACTTCAACGCCTTGCGAATGTTCTCGACGGTCTTCGCGCCCATCCGCGGGAGATCCATGATCGAGCCGTCATCGATGATGGTGCGCAGGTCCTCGGGGCCCTCGACCCCCTTGTCCTCCCACATGGCACGTACCGTTTTGGGGCCAACGCCGGGAATGCGCAGCAACTGCAGCAGACCCGCGGGAACCTTGGCCGCGAGCGCATCATGCTCCGAGATCGAGCCCGTCTCGGCGTACTCGGCGATCTTCTTCGCGGTCTTGGCCCCGATGCCGTCGATCGCCGTCAGCGCCTTCTGGTCCGACGCGAGTCCGCGCAGGTCCTTCGTCTGCTCAGCGATGGCGCGTGCCGCACGAGCATGCGCGCTCACGCGAAAGGAGTCCGCTCCCGTGAGCTCCAGCATCTGGGCCATGCGCTCGAAGATGTGCGCGAGTTCATCGTTGGCACTCATGCGCGGAGTCTAGCACCCCGCCTCTCCCTGCTCCCCGTCCGAGGCCCTGCCGTAGGTCCGCACGACCTGCTCGACATACCCATCGCGCTGCCGTGGCGGCTCGGCGATGTCCAGCGCTGCGTCCGTCGGAGCAGGAGACATGCCGTACGTCGCCTGCATCCGGCGCTCGATCGCTGCGACGATGGCAGCCCGCTCGGCTTCGGGTGCCAGGAACAGCGCCGCCATCCATCGGCGCCCGAGTTCAACGTTTCCGGCCTGGAGCATCTCCACCAGCATCCGGGCGTGGTCGTTCGGAGAGAGCATCGGCGACGTACTTCGCCCGGTCGTCCGGATCATCGGACTGCGGCTTGTCTGTGCCATCAGCACCACCTCCCATGCGGACATGTGACTCGAGGCCCTGCACGTACAACTCGAGTCTGGCGACGCGCTCCGTCAGGGCTTCAAGTGCGGTCGCGACCGCAGCCAGCAGTTCCGCTGGGTCGGCCTCACGCAGCGCGTGCTGCTTCGCCTCTGCGTTTCGCATCGCGCCTTCACCCAGCAGCAGCCAGTGCGCGTTGAGCTCAAGCGTCTTGCAGAGCATCGACAGGAACTCGGCGCTCGGCGCCTGTCCCTGGAGATACCGTCGAACCGTCTCGGCGTGCGTCCCGGTCATATCACTGACGGCGCGATACGTTCGATCGCCGACCACAGCTTGAATGCGTTCGTGCAGCCCGGACATCGGACGCATGCTCCCCCGCCGAGGAGACCCTGACCAGCCCCCTGGGTGTGGTGGTAGGGTCAGGCGATGTCCGCGAGACCGAGCGACTCGCCAAACGCCTTCAGCAGACGTGTCTTGAGCAAACGCTCATCGTCGCTGGTGAGCATGGGTGACGCGTCGATCCATGCGGTCGCATCGCGACGAGCCATCAGCAGCAGATCCATGTCACGCGGGAAGGACGCCAGTCGAAAGGGCGCCAACCCTGCCTGCCGCGCACCGATCAGTTCGCCCGGGCCTCGCAACTCCAGGTCCTTCTCGGCGAGCTTGAAGCCGTCGCTGCTCTGTACGACGGCATCCACACGTGCGCGCCCGTCATCCGTCGGCTCACGCATGATGCACACGCACAGGGCTGGTCGATCACCACGACCGACGCGACCTCGCAGCTGGTGCAGCTGCGCGAGGCCGAATCGATCGGCATGCTCGATCACCATGACCGTCGCATTCGGCACGTCCACACCTACTTCGATGACCGTGGTCGCGACGAGGACGTCGATCAGTCCGCTGCGAAAACGCTCCATGATGTGCTCGCGCGTGTCGCGCTTCAGCCTGCCATGGATGCCCGCGACGGACTTGCCGGCCAGCGGACCGGCGAGCAGATCATCGACGGTAGTCTGGACATCGCGCAGACCAGCGCCGGAATCGCCATCGACCGCCGGGACGACGATGAACGCCTGCTCTCCGGCATCCAGGCGCGAGCGAATGAACTCGTACACCTCGCCCGCTCGGTCCGCCTCGACCGCTCGTGTCGTGACGGGAGACCGCCCCGGTGGACGCCCTGTCAGGATCGAGACGTCCAGATCACCGAACACGGTCAGGGCAAGGGTGCGCGGGATGGGCGTCGCGGTCATCACCAGCGTGTGCGGCATCGATTGGGCATCGCCACTCTTCTCGCGCAGCAGAGCCCGCTGATGGACGCCGAAGCGGTGCTGCTCGTCGATGACAGCGACCGCCAGCGATGCGAAGCGCACCGATTCCGTCAGCAGAGCGTGCGTCCCAACCAGGATGTCGATATCCCCGTCGGCGAGGGCCGCATGCACATCCTCCCGTTCCTGCGTGCTCAGCGTGCCGGTCAGCAGCGCAAGCCGCACGTTGCTGCCTTCAAGCATCCGGGAGATCGAGGCGAAATGCTGCTCGGCCAGCAGCTCCGTCGGTGCCATCAGCGCCGCCTGATGCTCGTCGG
>JBCBTA010000316.1:0-4159 GCA_039818905.1 Planctomycetota bacterium | reverse complement strand
CGATCCGCGGGCCGAGTACATCGAGACGCACGAGTCCACCAACTACAGACTTGGCGTGGACTCGTGCGTCTCGATGTACTCGGCCCGCGGATCGGTGATGCCGGGCGGGTTGACCAGGATGATGCCCTCGGCTCCGCGCTCGACGGCTGCCTGCACCTTGCCGGCGAGAGCCGCCTGACGCGTCCAGCCGCCGTCGCCGCCCCACGCGCTCTGGCCGTCGCTGCCGACGGGCTCGAAGCGGAGCATCAGGGCGATGGTGCCTGTGAGGTCGTCGTCGTCGCCGAAGGACGAGAAATCGTCGGGCCCGGACTCGATGGCGTACCCGACGAATGACAGCGGAGCCGTCACGGTGCCATTGCCGGAGAAGCCGAGCGGATTGAACTCCTCACCCAGCTCGAAGGACGCACCGCTGTTGCGCCCGGCGAAACCGGCGGCCGCGGTGCCGACGTCAAGTCCGCCGCGCACGGTGAACGTCTGCTGGAACCCACTCTCCGAGACGTCGGTTCCGAAGGCGGGCTGCAGACCCATCTGCCGGAAGTGGAACTCCAGGTAGTCTGCGGCGAGCTCATCGCCGCGGGTGTCGGCGGCGCGTCCCTCAAAGAAGGTGTTGGTCAGCGACACGACGTGGGAGAAGTACTCCCGGACATCAGGGCCGACCGCCTGCAGCGCGTCGCGCAGCGTGTCGTCGGCAGGTGCCGGGGCGCCGGCGGGCGCCGGGGTCGCGGCACGCTCGGCACCCGTTGTGGCTGGCGGGGCGGATGTCGCCGCCTGTGCCTCGCCGGTCTGCACGAGCGGGCGGGAGCGGTCGCCGCCGGCGCAGGCGGCCAGGGCGCCCAGCAGGACAAGTCCGGGAATCACAAGAAAGCGTCTCGTCCACGCGGGTGCGACCATCACTGCTCCTCTGCTTGACATGGCACACCACAGATGACGGCGCCCACGGTTGCCTCGATCCAAAGCCGGCCGACGGGCCGGGCCAGCGGCTGATGATAACCCCTAGACATGTCGGCTTTGTTCCTGAGGCGCAGAGCAATTGCGGCACACATCATCACAGGCATAGACTTGGCTTCGCGGCGGATCGTTCGGCAAATGCCGGCCGACAACCCTCGCGCCGAGCCCCCCACGCCGGAGGACGCATGGACTACACGTCGATCGCAGCGGAGCAGCGAGCACAGATGCTCGAGACCATCGGGGTCGGCTCCGTCGATGAGCTCTTCTCGACGGCGCCCGAGCCGACGCGCATCACGTCTGACCTCGATCTACCCGCAGGGGCGAGCGAACTCGAGCTGCAGCGTGAACTGGCCGAACTGGCATCGCGGAACCGCGCGACCGATCAACTCCACTGCTTTGCCGGCGCTGGTGCGTACGACCACTTCATTCCGGCATTCATCGATCAGCTCATCTCACGCGGCGAGTTCCTGACGGCGTACACGCCCTACCAGGGCGAGGCGAGCCAGGGGTCACTGCAGTCCTTCTTCGAGTTTCAAACGCAGGTCACGCGACTGACCGGCCTCGATATCTCCAATGCATCGCTGTACGAGGGCGCGTCCGCCACGGCTGAAGCCGTGCTGCTCGCGCTGCACACCAATGATCAGCGTCGCGTGCTCGTCGCCGGCACGCTGCACCCCGACTACCGGCGCGTGCTGCGCACGGTGCTCGATGACCTTCCCGTCGAGATCGTGGAGATCGAACCCGATGCCGACGGGCGCATCGGCGTGGACGCCATCGCCGCCGCGACCACTGATGACACCGCGTGCCTCATCGTGCAGTCGCCGAGCTTCACCGGACTCATCGAGGACTGGGAAGCGCTCTTCGGCGCGCTCAAGACCAAGGCACCCAAGGCACTGGCGATCGCCGTGTTCAACCCACTGGCGTGCGCACTGCTGAAGTCACCGGGCGCCTGCGGGGCCGACGTCGCTGCGGGTGAGGGTCAGCCGCTGGGTATCCCGCTGCAGCTCGGCGGTCCGTACCTCGGCCTGTTCGCCGCTCGCAAGCAGTTCCTTCGCAAGATGCCCGGCCGGCTGGTCGGGCAGACGACCGATGCCGATGGCCGCCGCGCCTTCTGCCTCGCTCTGCAGACGCGCGAGCAGCACATTCGCGGCAAGAAGGCGACGAGCAACGTGTGCACCAATCAGGGCCTGCTCGCCCTGCGCGCCACGATGTACATGACCGCGATGGGGCCGCAGGGCCTGCGCGAGGTTGCCGAACAGAGTTGGCACAAGGCCCACCACCTCGCCAAGCGCATCGCCGACCTGCCCGGATACGCTCTCAAGCACGATGCCGCGTTCTTCAACGAATTCGTCGTCACGTGCCCGAAGCCGGCCCAGCAGGTCATCGATCACGCCAAGAGCCACGGCGTGCTGGCGGGCGTGGCACTCTCCAGCCCGCGTGTCGGTTCCATCGGGTCCGAGAACGGACTGCTCATCGCCGTTACCGAGAAGCGCAGTCGCGAAGACCTCGATCTGCTTCTTACCGCACTGCAGGATGCAGGAGAGCGCGCATGACCACGCTCAGCACCACCATGGAAGCCAAGATGACCAACGCTCCACTGTCCGACGTCAAGACACGCGGTGATCGTGAGCCGGAGCCCGTCATCTTCGAGAAGTCGAGTCCGGGCGCCCGCGCGCTCACGCTCCCGCCGCTGGATGTCGAGCAGACACCCATCCCCGCCGACCTCGCCGGCCCGGCCCCGGATCTCCCAGAGCTCGGACAGCTGCAGGTCGTGCGTCACTACACGCGACTGAGCCAGAAGAACTTCTCCATCGATGGCGAGTTCTATCCGCTCGGCTCGTGCACCATGAAGTACAACCCGCGCATCAACGAGCATGCGGCAAGCCTGCCCGGCCTCGCAACGCTGCACCCGATGCAGGACGACGACGACATCCAGGGCGCACTCGCGCTGCTGTGGCAGACTCGCCGCTTCCTGGAGGAGGTCTCCGGGCTCGACGAGGCGTGCTTGCAGCCCGCTGCCGGTGCCCACGGCGAGTTCACCGCGCTCAAGGTCATGCGGGCGTACTTCCGCGATCACGGCCAGGCCCAGCGCACCATCGTCTTCGCCCCCGACAACGCCCACGGCACCAACCCGGCATCCTGTGCCATGTGCGGCGCGGGAGCCGTGCCCGTCAAGACGACCGACGGCTCAACCGACGTGGACGAGCTGCGCCGACTCATCAATGAACACGGCGCCGAGCACGTCGCCGGTCTGATGATCACCAACCCGAACACCGCCGGTCTCTTCGACGCCGGCATCCTCGACATCGTCGAGCTCATCCACGACGCCGGCGGCCTCGTCTATCTCGACGGCGCCAACATGAACGCCATGCTCGGCAAGGTCAGCCCCGAGAAGTGCGGCGTGGACATGATGCACTACAACGTGCACAAGACCTTCAGCACGCCGCACGGTTGCGGCGGACCGGGCGGCGGACCCATCGTCGTTCGCGACTTCCTCGCGCCGTATCTCCCCGTGCCGCAGATTGAGCGCGACGGCGAGCGGTACCGGCTTGCCTACGACCGGCCCAAGTCCATCGGCAAGGTGCGTGCCCTGATCTGCCAGTTCGGCATCATGGTCCGCTGCTGGACCTACATCCGCGCCTGCGGCCCGGATGGTCTGCGCAACATCGCCGAGACCGCGGTCCTCAACGCGAACTACCTGGCCTCACGCCTGCGTGGCCGCTTTGCCATGCCCTTCTTCGCGCCGGAGCGCGGCCAGTACGCAGCCCACGAGTTCGTCACCGTGCCGCAGGATCTGCTGGACCTCGGCGTCACGCTGGACGACGTCGCCAAGCGCCTGCTGGACTACGGCGTGCACACACCGACCATGCACTGGCCCGTCCGCAACTGCCTGATGATTGAGCCGACCGAGACCGAGCCGCTGGGTGTGCTCGACCGCTTCGCGGACGTCCTGCTGACGATCGCCTCCGAGATCGAGCGCGATCCGACGATCCTGAAGGATGCCCCCCACCACACGCCGGTGCGCCGCATCGACGTCGTCAGCGGCGATCGCAAGCCGACGCTGGTGTGGGAGCAGTAGCCACCGTCTCCGAAGGCCGCTCGCCGAACATCCTGCGGTAGTCCGCTGCGAACTGCCCCATGTGCCAGAAGCCGTGCGCTCCGGCGACGTCCGCGATGCGCACATCCGAACGAGCCGAGCGCAGCGCTGTGT
>JBCBTA010000315.1:0-4171 GCA_039818905.1 Planctomycetota bacterium | reverse complement strand
GCTGGTGATGCGGGACGCGAAGAAGGCACAGCAGGCGTAGATCAGGCCGAGCAGCGCACCGAGCACGAGGTTGCGCTCGCGGCTGAAATCGAAGGCGGTGTCGGTGACGAAGAAGACACCCGTCCAGGCGACCGATGTGCCGAAGCTCGTGAGCCACGTCAGCGCCAGGACCGCCCACAGTGGTGACGGACGGGTCGGACTGGTCGGCTCGGTGTGCACGGGCGTATCTCAGTCTTTGCGGCGTCTCTCGGCGGGGCGTAGTATGGCGTGTCCGGCCCAGGGCCGGTGCGAGTGCGTGTAGCTCAATTGGATAGAGCGTCGGCCTCCGGAGCCGAAGGTTGCAGGTTCGAGCCCTGCCACGCATGCTTCCACGCTGGTGCAGGCCCGGCGGCTACCCCCCACATCGCTTGACGTCGCTCCGGACCGCGTCTTCGGTCGTTGGAATCTGCTGCGCCGAGCCAACCCAGCACAGTTCCGTGGAAGAGGTGCGATCGCCCGGCGCGAGTTCCACGAGCGGCCCGTGGACTTCCAACTCGACGTAGTCGCACTCATCGGAGCAGAAGACTTCGGTGGAGCACGGATGCGCGAAGACCGCGTCCTGCGGCACGCCTGTCATCCGCTTGACGTGCACCAGTGTCCTGGCTCCAGGCACGGTGAAGTACCCGGCGATCCACGGGTCATGGGTGAGCGCGCCATACTTGAACTTCCATCCGCCATCGCACATGACGCGGGCACAGGATCCGATCTGCTCAACGACCTTCGACACCACCTCCGCCCCAGCGCCTTCCTCTTCGTAGACATGCACCATCCGGGGCGCCGGGAAGAAGACGACCGCGGGCAATCGGAGCATCGAAACGTCCCACACGCCGCAGCGCACCGCGTGGGGCCCCTCGTTGATCAGCGCATGCTCGACACTCCACTGCCCCGGCCGCTGGCCCAACATGACCGAACGAACCAGCCGAAGCCCGGTCGCCCTGCACAGCGGGCTGGTCATGGTCACCCCGTCGGCTGACGATGCAACGTCGAATGCGCCCTCATCGAGATCGACGTAGGGCATGCCGTCCGGCCACTGGCCCTGGGGCGCAAGCCACGTCTTGTCGCCTCCCCACACGCGGAACGGGCCTCGTGGAGTGCGAACGGGATCGAGGCCCGCGAGGTCGGCGTTGACCCACGCGAGTTCAACGCCCTGCCAGGAGATGCCGACGATCCGCCCGCCAATCTGCGGGAGCAGTTGCAGGGTCAGTCCCTCGCGGCGCAGTTCGATGCAGTCCCACCCATTGATCGTCGCCATGGCATGGAGGGTAGCGAGTCAGCCGATGTCGGCGCGGTGTTCCGGAAGGCCACGGACATCCGTTTCAACGACGTACAGCGGACCTTCGAACGTCGTGATGTAGAGCGAGCGCAGATCACTGCCGCCGAAGGCGACGGATGTCACATTCGGCACCGGAAGAGCAACACGATCGATCACCTCTCCGGCAGGCGAGATGCGCAGCACGCAGGAGCCGCCCCAGCGGGCCGACCACAGGCAGCCTTCCTCGTCCGACGCGAGGCCGTCGGGCGTGCTGTCGCCGGTGTGCAGCACCGTGCCCGACGATGCGTCGGGGCCATCGGGCCCAAGGGCGTATCGGCTGATCGTTCCCGCGGTGGAATCGGACCAGTAGAGCCAGCGTTGGTCGGGCGATAGCGCCATGCCGTTGGAGATACCGGTCGGCCCGAGTACGCGACGCGGCCCGGTGTCCCGCGCGTAGTGGTACACCCCGGCGCGGGGGGCGGCGAGATCAATCGTGCCTGCGAGCACGCTTCCGTCGGCCAGCGCAATCGCGTCATTGAATCGCTCTGCGCCGTCGGCCGGGAACGTACCGATGGGAGTCAGCTCACGTGCAGTCCGCCGCACGATGTCCGCAGCGCGAAACAGAAGCAGGTTGGTCTCGGTGTCGAGCAGCAGCGCGCCGACTGGTGTGCCCGATGCGATCTGCGTGATGGTGCCCGCGGCATCACGTTCCCACACCGCGCCCGCGTTGATGTCGCTCCAAAAGAGTGACCTGCGCTCGGCGCACCAGACGGGGCACTCGCCGAGCTCGAAGGTTTCGTCGGTCAGGACGCGGGGAGTCACAGGTTCTTGTGGATCTTGGTGAGATCGGGCCCGGCGCCGGCGACCTTGTCGTAGCCGTTGTCGCTCTTGACGTACTTGGTGAAGCCGAGGCGATCGAGGTTGTTGTCCGAGAGCTTGTTCTTCTCTGACGCCTCGCTGTGAGTGCCGCCGATCATCGGGGGCTGGATGATCCGGCGAACCGGCTCGCCCGTCTCCGGATGGGCATCGAGCGGCGCATCCTTCATGGACTGCACGACCTCGAAGATCTCGCCCTGTGAATCGTCGTCCGTGATGACTTCGTAGACATAGGTCGGCATGGAAACCTCCACGCGGATGGTAGACGCCTCATCGACCGTTCACGACGTCCGCTTGATCAGCACGGCGGTCTGGTCATCCTCGGCGGGCAGCCCCCCGGTGTAGGCCTGCAGCGCCCGGCCCAGCTCCTCGATGATCTCCGCCGCGGGACGATGCTGATGGCTGCGCACGCATGCGATGACCCGCTCGGCACCGAACATCGCGCTCTGTGCGTTCATCGCCTCGTAGTAGCCGTCGCTGAGCAACACGAAGACGTCTCCGGGGTCGAAGCGGAAGGGCGACACGCAATCGGGTGTGAAGTCCTCGTCGATGCCGAAGGGCATGCCGTTGGCGTTGAAGCACTCCTCTTCGATCGGCCGCGGCGTGTCAGCCTTGAGGAACAGCAGCGGCGCCTGCCCCGCCGACACCCACGCCATCTCATGCCGCGTTGCGTCGAGCCGGCCAAGGAACGCCGTCACGAACCGGCCCACCGGCAGATCGCGGCAGAGTTGCTCGTTGATGTGGTACGCCATGCTGTCCAGCTGCGCATCGACGCGGCAGGCCATGCGGATCATCGCCAGCACCTGCACCACCGACAGCGCCGGCCCCACGCCGTGTCCTGTCGCATCGCCCATGAAGATCAGGGCAGCGTCCGGGTCGGCCCCTTCGGCGCACAACGGCAGCACGTCGTATGCGTCGCCCCCGGTCTCGTCGGCGGACTCGAACCGCACGGCGATCTCGTACCCCGCGACATTGGGCAGCGACTTGGGCAACGCGGACTGCTGGATTGTCCGCGCAACCTGCAGGTCCGCCTCCAGCTTCTCCTTCTTCAGCTCCGCCTCGAGCAGCGCGGCACGCTTGAGCGCAACCGCAGCCTGATCGGCCAGGTACCCCGCAAGTCGCTCATCGACCTCGCAGAAGACACCCCCCTGCGTCTCGTCCTTATTGAGGACCTGCGCCACGCCGATCAGATTGCCGTCCGGATCCACCAGCGGGATGGTCAGGAGACACCGCGTGTGGAAGCCGGTCTGCTTGTCCACATCGCGATTGAAACGCTCGTCCGCGTAGGCGTCGGGGATGTTGATGATGCCCTGGGTCCGGGCCGCCTCACCCACGATGCCGAGGTCGGCAGGCAGACGAAGGTCCGCCGGGAGGCCGTGGGCCTTGGTGGCAAAGAGCTCGTGATCGTCACGGTCATACTGAAAGACACTGGCGCGTTCGGCGTGCAGCGTGTCGCGCAGAGCATCGATGATGTTGGACAGCACGGCGGCAAGATCGCTCGTCTCCGCCAGGCGGCGAGCCACGCCGAGAATCGCCAGCAACCCCTGCGGGTCCATGTCATGGCCGGAGTCGGGCCCGGTCAGAGACATGCGGACACTCCAGTCGAAGGAAAGATCTTGGTGGAGCATATCGGATCGGGCGATGTCACTCGTCCTGTGCGAACAACGCCTCGACGAAGGCATCGGGATCGAACGGCTCCAGATCCTCCGGCCGTTCACCCACACCAATGAACTTGAGAGGAATCCCGGTGGCATCGTGAATGGCAATCACGACGCCGCCCTTGGCGGTCCCGTCGAGCTTGGCGAGGATGAGGCCGGAGACGTCGATGGCCTCACTGAAGGCCTCGGCCTGTCGGACCGCGTTCTGCCCCGTCGTCGCGTCGAGCACGAGCAGCGTCTCGTGCGGCGCGCCGGGGATGCGCCGGGTCACCACGTCGCGGATTTTGGTGAGTTGACGCATCAGGTTTTCCTGCGTCTGCAGACGCCCGGCGGTGTCCACGATCAG
>JBCBTA010000314.1:0-4181 GCA_039818905.1 Planctomycetota bacterium | reverse complement strand
CTCGGCGCCGGCATCGCGGTGAACGCTCTGGGTCATGCCCATCCGGCGTTGGTCAACGCGCTGACGGAACAGGCGCACGCGCTGTGGCATGTCTCGAACCTCTACAACATTCCGCAACAGCAGGCGCTGGCGGATAAGCTGGTCGAGCACACTTTTGCAGATACAGTATTCTTCACCAACTCCGGGACCGAGGGCATCGAAGTCGCCCTGAAGTACGCCCGGGCAGCGACGGCCAAGAGCCGCTTCATACACTGCGAGCGCGCCTACCACGGCCTCACCATGGGCGCACTTTCTCTCAATGGCAACGAGGAGTTCCGTGACGGCTTCGGATCGCTGATCGGTCCATCGACCCAGATTCCATTCAACGACATCGATGCCCTCCGCCATGAACTCGAGCAGGGCGACGTCTGCGCGTTCGTCGTCGAGCCGATCCAAGGCAAGGGCGTCAACATACCCAGCAGCGACTACCTGCGCCGGGCACGCGAACTCTGCACGGCGCACGGTGCGCTGTTCGTCCTCGATGAGATTCAGACAGGATTCGGACGAACGGGCACCATGTGGGCGTGCGAGCAGTTCGACGTCTCGCCGGACATCATGGTCGTCGCCAAGGCACTGTCTGGTGGCTACATCCCCGTCGGCGCTGTCCTCAGCCGACGCTGGATCCACGATCGTGTGTTCTCATCCATGGAGCGCTGCTGCGTCCAGCAGACGACCTTCAGCCAGAATGATCTCGCCATGGTCGCCGGACTGGCGACGCTCGATGTCATTGAGCAGGAGGGACTGATCGAGCACACGCGCCGTATCGGAACCCTGCTCAAGGATCGGCTGCGCGGCCTCGCCGCGAAGCATGACATTCTGCATGACGTCCGAGGCATGGGGCTCATGCTTGCGCTGGAGTTCCGTCGCCCCAGGGCATTCGGGCCGCGCACCGCGTGGGACGCGGTGCATGCCATGAGTGACAACCTCTTCTGCCAGGCGATCCTCATGCCACTGCTGGCCGAGCACGGCGTGCTCGCACAGGTTGCCGGACATCGACTTGATGTCATCAAGCTCATTCCGCCGCTGGTGCTGCAGGAGCGCGATGTGGATCGCATCGTTGACGCCCTCGACACGACGATCGGCGCATGCGAAGGCTTCCCGGGCCCCGCGTGGTCAAGCCTCAGCCGTATCGCAAAGAACGTTGTCGTGAAGCCGCGTCGCCGCCAGCGCACCGTCACCCCGAGTCAGCGCTAGACGCCAACGAACCCGCTGCCGAAGCGCCGCAGCAGGATGAGACCGCCAACCACACCCGCCGTCACACCCCACAAGATGGCAACGGAGTGGATGCAGATGGGCAACGCGCTCAATGCGATGCCAGTGCACAGCGTCGTCGGCTCACCACTGCGCTTCCCCGAGAGGAAGAGCACGAGGCCCAGCAGACCAACGAACAGGCCCGAGAACAGCAGCCCCATCGAGAGCTCAGGCATGGAACACCTCCCTGAGCCACAAGCATCCAATCTCGATGCAGCTCCGATGATCATCCATCGGTGTCGTACAGGTGACACCGATCACCTCGCTCGATCAGTCAGACTCTGCCGTCTGCACCACGTCCGGGAAGGACTATGCCACCCCATCCTGATGCTCGGGATTCGGCACCGGCGCCTTGGGCCGCGGCGGCTCGGGACGGAGCTTGCCAAGTGCCGGCGGAAGATCGATGCCGGCCTGATCGGCCAGTTCGTGGATCTGCGGCAGGGACCCGATGAGCCCCGACAGGAAACCCGCCGTGGCGCCGCGCGATCCGTCGATGTCTGTTGCGCCTGAGTCCCACACCGTGATCTTGTCGATCTTGAGGTTCTGGATCGCCTTGACCTGCTCTGCCACCAGCAGCGGGAGCTGCTCGATGAGCAGCAGCGTCGGCGCGACCTGCGGGTTCTCAGCGCACGCATGGACGAGCTGTCGATACCCCTCGGCCTTCGCCTCGAGCACCTTCTGTGTACCCTCCGCCTCGGCGAGATAGCGAGCCAGCTCCGCATCGGCCAGACCCTTGGCCTCGCGGCGTGACTTCTCGGCTTCCGCCTCGGCAGCGATCTCGACGCGCTTCTTCTCGATCTCCTGCGGCGCCAGCTGTTCCTTCGAAAGGCGAGCGAGTTCCTTCTCTCGCTCGGCCATGAAGATCGCCTCCTGCGCATTGGCCGCCGCGACATCCGAACGCTGCTGCGCGCCGGCCTGAATCTCGGCGAGGCTCGCATTGGACTGCGCGATCTCCGCACTGGAGCTGTTCTCGCCATCGACGGCACGAGCCTCCGCCTCGGCAACCTGAATACGCTGCGTCTGCTCCGCTCGCTTCGAAGCCGCGACCGTCTCGGCCTCTCGCTCGGCAGTGGCAACTTCGATGTCGCGCTTCGACTCCACTTCCTTGGCAATCGCCTCGGCTTCAAGCCCGGCAACAGCGACACGCTGATTGCGCTCCGCCTCCTTCTCGCCTTCCGCAGCGGTCGCGTGCTCACGGGCAACGTTGACCGCCTGCTCGCGGTTGGCGATCGCCTCGCCGGTGGCGCCTTCACGCTCCTGCTGCGCGACCTCCACCTTGGCCCGGTTGATCGCCTCGGCCGCGGCTCGCTTGCCGATCGCCTCGATGTACCCACTGGCATCCGTGATGTCGCGGATGTTCACGTTGATCAGCTCAAGGCCGATCTTGTTGATCTCCTGCGTCACGTTCTCGTTGATCAGGCTCATGAACTTCTCGCGGTCCTTGTTGATCTCTTCGATCGACAAGGTCGCGATGACCAGTCGGAGCTGACCCAAAATGATGTCCTGGGCCTGCTCACGAATCGCCTGCGTGTTCAGGAACAGCAGACGCTCCGCGGCGTTGTTCATGAGGATCGGATCCGTCGCAACACCCACCGTGAACGTCGATGGCACGTTCACACGAATGTTGTTCAGCGACAGCGCACCCTCCAGCGGGATGTCGATGACCAGGGGCTCAAGCGTGAGATATGCGTGATCCTGGATCAGCGGCCAGACGAACGCACCGCCACCATGCAGGCAGCGGGCCGCACGACGTCCACCGACACGTCCGTAAATGACCAGCACACGGTTCGACGGGCAGCGCTTGTACCGGCTTGCCACGAAGCCGAGCACGACGAGCAGCAACAGGACCAGCCCGGCAAACGGCAGCACGATCAGCAGCGGATTCGTCCCGTCGCCACCGGTATCCTGGGCAAGTGTCAGCATCGATGTCATTGCAAGTCCCCCACCACCGCGCTCAGGCGCGAACCACCGTTACGGAATTGTCATCGTTGGTGCCAACGACCTTCACGCGGATGCGCGACGGAATGGCATCGCCTTCCGTGATCGCATTGAGCGTGCGCAGCCGGCCGTCAAGCTGCATGCGAACACGACCCGTGCCCTCGCGGGCCCCGGGCACCTCGATGTACACCGTGCCCTCATGGCCGACGGCTGAGCCGATCGACACGTTGCCGCTCACCTGAAGGCCGTACACCAGCTTCATCAGCCACATGAGCAGCCAGACCGACGCCGCGGCGAACACCACGCCCAGCCCGATGCTCTCGGGAATGCCCCAGCCGAAGCCCTTGAGGCCGGCAAGGCCGCCCCAACCGAAGCCCATGCAGAATGCCGCGACCGCCTGGAGCGACAGCAGCTTGAACGCATAGTCGGAGTCCGTCAGATCCTGCGGCGAGATGTCATCGACATCCGCATCCACAAGATCGCCAATCGAGTTGACGTCAACATCGACACCCTCGATCCCATCGAGACCGCCATCTCCCAGCCCCATCACATTGAAGAGCAGGCGCAGAAGAAAGAAGCCGGTACCGATCAGTGCCGGGATCGTGAACCACGCAGCATTGCCACCGAAGAGTGTGTCAAGCATGTTGATGCCTCCCCACGGACCGCTGTGCATTCTACCGAATTCGAGCGGCACATCTGATCAGTGAGTTGTTGGCCATCTGCCGCGATGGGACCTGTCCGACGAATCGCATCACGGGACATGTCACTCCGCCATGACGATCCCGTCCGTCGCCTCAAGCCACGCAACAACCTCATCCGCCGCCCGTTCAACGTCGTCGTGGGGAGGCATCAACATGCTTGACACACTCTTCGGTGGCAATGCTGCGTGGTTCACGATCCCGGCACTGATCGGTACCGGCTTCTTTCTTCTGCGCCTGCTCTTCAATGTGATG
>JBCBTA010000313.1:0-4211 GCA_039818905.1 Planctomycetota bacterium | reverse complement strand
CTCGGCTCGGTCGTCGGCCCACACCCCTTCCCGCGGATCGTGCGCGACTACCAGTCGGTCATCGGCATCGAGACGAAGAATCAGTGCATCGACGCCTTCGGCCGACTACCAGACTGCGTCGGCGCCTGCGTCGGTGGCGGCTCGAATGCCGCGGGCATCTTCTATCCCTTTGTTGAGGACACGGACGTGCGCATGGTCGGCATCGAAGCCGGTGGACGCGCACCCGACCTCGGCGAACACGCCGCTCCGCTGAACTACGGCAGCCCGGGCGTTCTGCACGGCTCGCTCTCGTATGTCCTGCAGGACGGCGACGGACAGACCTCGCCCGTCCATTCCTGCTCCGCGGGCCTCGACTATCCCGGCGTCGGCCCCGAGCACGCGTACTGGAAGGACACCGGACGCGTCGAGTACACCGAGATCAACGACGAGACGGCCCTCACCGCATTCACCGATCTCTCCGAGCAGGAAGGCATCATCCCCGCACTCGAGACGGCGCACGCCATCGCGTGGGCTCTCGAGGAGGCGGGGCGCATGGGCGCAGGCAAGCACCTCGTGATCAACTGCTCCGGTCGCGGTGACAAGGATGTGGACGAAGCGGCCCGGCTGCTCGGGATCGTCGTCTGACGCAGCGCAACCGACCACAGTGAGATTACTGGCGTGGCGTGACCGATGACGTCCTGCGCGTGAGCGTGCGGGACAGCCATCCGACAGCGCCGAGGACACGCCGCAGCCGAAGCGTGAGCGCCAGCCGTCGCAGCAGAACGTCCTCTGGATCGATGGACAGCGCCCGACGCACATAGGTGCGGGCTTCCGCCCACCGGCGCTCCTGCGTCAGTGCCAGTGCGATGTTGTGCAGCGCCGGGAGCAGATCCGGCTCGAGCTTGAGAGCTCGGCGGCACGCCAGCATGCCGCCGCTGCGCTCGCCCGTCTGGAACTGCGAGACCGAGAGGTGGTGCCACGCCATCGCGTCGTCGGGACGATCGACGATCAGCCTGCGGAACACCCGCTCGGCATCGTGCGGCAGGCGCACGTCGAGCAGCAGACGACCGAGATCATCGAGATCCTCACTGGTGAAAGACCGATCGCCGCTACGCAGCAAGCGCAGATCGCGACGCAACAGACGCCGTGCCTCGCCGAGTTCGTTCTGACGGATCAGCAGTCCGGCCAGTCGCCGGCCGGCTTCCGGATAGGTCGGATCCTCATCGAGCACGCGGCGAAGCGACGCTGCGGCATCGTCGAGACGATGCTGCCGCCCGGCGATGTCAGCCAGGAAGAAGTGCGCGTCCAGGTTGGCGGGCTCGACCTCGAGGACGCGGCGGAACTTCTCGCTCGCCTCAGCGAGGCGATTCATGTCCACCAGCAGGCATCCGAGATCCAGCATGGTCTCGACGTCGCCCGGGTTGTCGCGCAGCTCCCGGAGATACAGCTGGCGGGCGCGTTCCTGCCGCCCCGTCTCCGCGTAGGCATGCGCAAGGCGGGCGTGCACGCGCGGCAGGCCGGGATCAATCGACGCCGCCTCGCGCAAGCAGTAGATCGCCCGCTCGAACTTCTTCTGATCCAGCATCGACTCGGCGACGTTTGCGTACGCGAGCGCGTGGTCGCCCTCGAGCTGGAGCGCCTGGTAGAAGGCGACCTCCGCCTCATCATGCCGCCCCAGCCGGGCGCATGCTTCGATGCGATAGACGAATGGGTCGGCACTCTCCGGTGCGAGTTGATGCGCCGTCTCCAGCCACTCGAGGACAAGCCGCAGGTCGCCGGCACGAAGTGCGTTAACCGAGAGGATGATCAGCGTGTGATAGTCGTTGGGCTCGAGCTCATGGGCGCGCTCGAAGGCGTTGACCGCCTCAGCCCAGCGCCCGGACGCCTCCAGCGTGAGACCAAGGTTGAAGTGCCACTCGGCCCGGTAGGGGTTCAGCGCGAGCGCCTCGCGAAGCGCGGTCTCCGCCTCCGCCCAGCGCCCGGCTTCGTAGAGCTCATGGGCGCGTTCAACGTACCGCTCGGCTTCGGACCAGTCACTCATGCTGGCGTCATCCCAATCCGCCGCTGGAATCCCTCACGAGCACAGCTGAACGCTGCGATGTCCTATCATATCGGCGTGCAACGCCAATTCTGCACGAGAAGGACCGCGATTTGATGCAACTTCTGACGTGGCACGCTCGGTGACTCCCACGCCCGCCCTGCCACCGCGCCGTGCGCCGCGAGCCCTGCTCGCCGCACTCACGGCATGTCTGAGCATCTGCTGCCCGTCCGCCGCTACCGCGGAGCCCGATTCCGACCCGCAGGGCGCGATTTCCACACTCACCGACCCGACCGCGGACGCATCAGCCCGTGCCGAGGCGGCGCAGAGCCTCATCGACGAAGGCTCCGACGAAGCGATGATGGTCCTCGCGGCGTCCCTGCTGCGCAACCAACCCGCTGGAGCGCGTGAGATCGTCGCCAATGCCATCGCCAGGGCCGATTCTGCACCGGCGACGCTGCTGCAGACGCTGATCACCGCGACGCGATCCGCCGGAGACGATGACGCGATCGTGCTACTCCGAGCACTCGCGCGCTACCCCGACCGCCGGGCAGCAGAGGTCGCATTCGCGTTCCTGGAACGCGATCCCGCCGCGGGGCCCGAGGTTGCTGCCGCGGCGATCGACGCCCTCACTCGCCAGACCGCCGCGTCCCCGCTGACGCCCGAGCAGTGGCTCGAGTGGTGGGACCGGCATGAGCGGCTGACTGACGCCGCCTGGTCGAGCATGGTCGCCCGAAATCAGGCGGACAGAGCGGCACGCGTGCTCGAGCAGCGTGATGGACTCGCCATCCGACTGGGTGAGGTCTACCGGCGTCTCTATGCGCTGACGCCCGAGGAAGATCGCTCGGCCCAGATCGCTGAGCTGATGCGGGCCGAGCGCCCCGAACTACAACGGCTCGGACTCGATCTGGCACGCCGTGCGCTGCTCAATGCACGCCCGCTCGGCCAACGGGTTGTCGCAGCCTCTACCGAGTTGCTGCAGCGCGAGACGCGCGACGCGCAACTCCGCGCGGCCGCCGCCGATCTGCTCGACAAGCTCGATCCCCCCACCATGCCAGATGAAGCCGCAGCTGTGCTGCTGGCGGAAACGCATCCGGATGTCGCCGCGCCGTTGTTGCGGCTGCTCGCGCGGCATCCTCGCGAGGGATTGACCGAGGCCGTCGTCCGATGGGCAGTGCGCGACGGCCGGGCCCGAGCCGCCGCGTTCGATGCCGGGTCCGCCCTGCTCGCGGTGGGCATGCTGCAGCCCCAGACAGCGCGAAGACTCGCGATGGCAGTGGACGCCGTTCCGGATGCCGAGCTGTCACTCGGCGCCGTGCGGCTGCTTGGCGAGCAGGGCGACGCACAGCGGCTGACACGACTGCTCGCATCGCCGGAGCCGGCGCTCGCGCGGGCCGCGGCGAGTGCGCTCGTCCCGAACCCCGAGGCACTCGATGCCATTCTGCATGCCGCCCGCAGCGCTCCGCAGCTCTTTGATGCATGCGAGCAGGCCATCCTCCTGCATCGAGCGACGACCGACGGATTCGAACAGCTCATGTCCATCCCGGACGTCCCAAAGGAGGCGCTTGAGGATGGGCTCACCGCCGTCGCCCGTGCGCTGTCGCCCACGGACCTCCAGCGTGCAGCGAACTCCGTCGGCGATCCGCGTCTGCGAGCGCAACTGCTGAGCCACGTCGTCAGTCCCGACTTCGGGCAGGACGTTGATGCCGATGCTCATCGCGACCTCGTGCGCGAACTCGTTCGGGCCCACATCGATGCAGCCAATCCGACCGCCGCGCTCGAGATCATCGAGAGCGCATGGGCAGACCCCGAACCCGAGGATCAGCGGACGCAGATCATGTGCCTGCTGTGGCTCGGACGCCTCGACGATGCGACGGAAGTGAGTCAGACCGTCGAGGACGCCGCCGCGGCATGGCTCGACGGGCTGGAGCGCGTCATCGACGCACCCATCGCGGCGGAGATCGCGGCTCGGCTGGATCAGCTCTTCGCAGAGACGTTGGATGCAGCGGAGACCGAGCGGCTTGCCGCACTGCGCGAGCGTATTGCGCCTGTGCCCGTCAGTCGGAGTGGGCTCCGTTTCACTGCCGGGCACAGGCGCAATACGCTCGCGCAGTGCGGCAAGCCGCTCGGTCTCCGCTGCATCCAACGTCTCTGCGAAGAGCTGATCCAGCCGAGCCGCGATCTCCGCCGCGAT
>JBCBTA010000312.1:0-4221 GCA_039818905.1 Planctomycetota bacterium | reverse complement strand
GGGGCCGAGGTTCTGCTGCAACTCGGCGAGTGTCTCGGCGTTCTCCCAGCGAGCGGCGATGCGCTGGTTCTCTTGCGCAACCCAGACGAAGAAGAGTGAGAGCACGACGGTGGCGGTGGCGAAGCCAATGCACGCTGCCCTCCACAGGGGCATGCTGGTGTAGATCTTGGCGAGAACACCGCTGTCCTGTGCGTGTGACATGTGGGCCGGGCGCACGACGGACATCGCCTGACGCACCGCTTCGAGCACGCGAGCGCGGAGTCCGGCTGGCGGCTCGACCCGCGGAAGCAGATCCTCGATGTCCGCAGCGTGAAGCTGCTGGCGGCGAATCTGCGCCTGCACCTCGGGGGCTGCAGCACGGAACGCACGCTCGAAGTCTGCTCGCTCGTCGTCGTCGAGAAGACCAAGTGCGTCCAGCGACGCCAGTTCGTACAACTCTTGGGTGGTCATGTCGTCACTTCCTCGCCTGCCGACCGCTCTCGCAACTTCACCAGCGCTCTGCTGAGTGCTGATTTGATTGTTCCGAGGGGCACTCCGAGCTCATTCCCGATCTGCTTGAGCGTTTGTCCGCCCAGATATGCCCTCTTGATGACTGTCTGCTGCAACTCCGGCAGCTTTTCTACTCTTTCCAGAACCGCGGCGAATCTTTCACGCCCGACCAGACTTGCGTCCGGATCAGCCGCGTCGCCCGCCGGCGACCAGCCTTCCTCCAGCGCCGCGGTCTTGACCCGCGCACGCAGCCGGCGGAGTCGATCCACCATGTGACGCCGGGAGATCAGCATCACCCAGGTCACCAGCGCCGCCCGCTTGGGGTCATATCGACCGGCGGTGCGCCACAGCCGCACGAACACCTCCTGCACGACATCCTCGGCATCGGAGCGCGTCGGCATGGTCTGGTAGGCCATGCGATACACCAGCGACCCGAACCGGTCGTACAGCTGCTCGATGGCACCCTCGTCGCCATCAGCGATGCGCTGCATCAGCGCGAAATCTTCTTCGCTGTTCGCGGGCATCGAACCCTTGCCTTTTCGCCCGACGACGCGCCGGGCTCAACCTCTCTTTGTACGCCAAGATGCCGCCAAAGGATGCCTGAAAAAGCCGGACTGGCGTGTCCACCGATATAGGGGCACCCACCCAATCCTCGCCAAACATCCATACAGAACCCTATCATCAGATGGACCAATGTCAAATCCCGCTGGCTTGGCCCCGCTGGTTCGATATATTCTTTAGTGAGGACCGAGAACGGCCACCAGGAAGTGGGCGTTGATGTGAGACGCGAGGCAGCCAACATTTTGGTGCGGGAGAATCACATCCCAAGTTCGGGTACGCGCAGTTCGCAGCGGAGTCAGCGTGGCTTCTCGCTGGTGGATCTGCTTGTGTCCCTGTCGGTGCTGGCCGTGCTGGTCGCGGTGTTGATGCCGTCACTTGCTGCCGCTCAGGAAGCGGCGCGTCGCACGAAGTGCGCCTCCAACATCAGACAGATCGGTCTCGGTCTGCAGATGTATACGTACGACTACTCCGGCGGTATGCCGCAGAGCGTCTTTCGCCAGAGCAAGATGGACACCAAGGACAAGAGCAAGACGGTGGAGTCCGTCGAGTCCGAGATGGTGCATCTGCGTGTCGCGGCGGACGCCGCGGCTCTGCGCAGCCTGGGCCCGCAGTCGGCCAACTGGTCGCGTTGGGATGGTCTGGGTCACCTCGTGAAGCATGAGTACCTGTCGCAGGGTCGCCTGTTCTACTGCCCGAGTCATCGTGGTGAGCATCGCTACGAGACGTACCAGGATCAGTGGTTCGGCGCCCCCGGCTCGATCGTGTCCAACTATCAGTACCGCATCCCCACGGAGCGGTACATGTCGAGCCTGCATCCTTCGGTCACGCTGGTCGCAGACGCCATGCGCAGCCAGGAGGAGTACAACCACCGCAGCGGCAACAACATGCTCAAGGCAGACATGAGCGTGCGGTGGTTCGAAGACTCGACGGGTGAGCTGTTCGAATCCCTGGTCATGACAGGGCAGGCCGCGGCTGATGCCTCTGCCGGGGTGGAGCGTGCCTGGGCCATCCTGGATGCCGACACCGGTCGCGTCCCGCGTGGTGGCTCGAGTGCCGGCTCGTCGAACAGCGGCTCGATGCAGGGCCAGTCGGGCAATCGCGGCGGCCGCCGCATTCCCTGACCCGACCCGGAACTGACTCTCAGCGGTGAACGAAGGGTGGCGTGGTGCATCCGACGCCATAGTCTTTCGTGCGCCATGTGAGAGGATGCCAATGCAACGTGCCCTGCTGGTGATGCTGTTGGTCTCGCTGCTCGCCCCCGCTGCCCTCGCAGACATCGGGCTGCGGCCGCAGCGGCAGTACTGCGGCGTGAATCGGGCGATCCCTGTCACCGTGGACGTTCCGACCGGCACCACCGTCGTCGAGATCGAGCTGATCGATCCGGTGGCAGATGCAGTGCTGGCCCGGCGGGCGGCACGTGAGGGAAGTGTCGATGTCGCGCAGCTGTTTCCGGTGCTGTGGACCAGCCGATCAGAGCCACGTGTGCTGCTCGCACAGTGTGTGGCTGATGGCCGTCGCATCGGCGCACCGCTGGTGCTGACACCGATGCTGCCGCCGCGGCGAGCGACCGACGGTCTGACCAATGAGGTGGTGACGGCCTTCGAACGGCGCGACGCGGCGTACCTCAAGCGCCTGCAGGATTTGCCCGACCGGACGCGGCGCGAGCTGCGCGAGCGCGTCATCATCGACGAGCCGGCATTGGTGCCGCTGTCGGGCATGCGCGTCACGATGCTGCGAAACGTCATCCTCGAGACGGAGTACGGCGAGATCGAGATTGCCGTGCTGCCGTGGATCGCGCCGCGGACAAGCCAGCGGTTCGTCGAACTCGCGGCAGGCGGGCTGTACGAGCAGGTGGCCTTCCATCGCGTTGTCGCGTCGGATCCGCAGGGCCGGCCATTCATCATCCAGGCGGGTGATCCCACGGGAACTGGCGCCGGGGGCATGGGCGCGTGGATCGATTTCGAGCCAAGCACGCTGGAGCACAGCTTCGGGGTGGTGTCGCTGGCGCGGCGGGCGGACGATCCCAACAGCAACAGCTCCCAGTTCATGATCTGCCTGAGCCGCGGCGGGTGCGCCAAGCTCGACGGCCTGTACACGTCGTTCGGACGCGTCATCCGCGGCGCTGATGTTGTGCTGGGAATCTCGGCGGTGCCGGTCGGCCCATCAGATGAAGATGATCCGATGTCGCCCATCGACCGACCGCTGGAGCCGGTCGTCATCGAAACTGCCCGTTCGGTGTCCACACCGCCATGGGGCATGCAGCTGCAGCCGGTGACGCGCCCCGTGCTGCGGCGCTAGGGGTGCAGTTCGCGCCACTTGCGGACGGCCTCGGGTGCCCGGGGATACAGCGGCAGCAGGTGCGCGGGCTCGACGGCATCGCGCCCCGCCGACACCGCGAGGACGGACGCAGGATCGAAGACCGGATGGACGACGATCGCGGGTGCGTGTCCGGCATCGGTCAGCGCCTGCAGCAGTCGGGGCTCGGCGATGACGGTTCCAGGCTCGTTCACGAGCGCTGCAAGGGTCTGAATGCCGCCGTCGTCGGTGGGTGCGCCATCATCGAATCGCTGACACCACACATCGTCGCGCTTCCACGCGAGCGCGACGGTGGCGTGGCCCGTGACCTGCCCGCCAAGACGATGGACGATCGCCTGCGCAGTGGGAACCGCGATGCAGGAAGCGCCGGTCGCGCGAGCGATGGTCTTGGCGGTTGTCACGGCGATGCGGATCGACGTGTAGCCCCCGGGTCCCGCGGACACGGCGATGCGGGAGATGTCGCCTGGCGCCACGTCGTTGCGCCGGCACAAGCGGTCGATCGCAGGCATGAGCGCGTCGTCATGCCTGGATGCGGGCATCAGCGGCTCAACGTCCACCTCGTTGCCCGGAATGCCGAGGGCGACGCCGGCGGCGTCGGGCGCCGCGGCGGGGTTGCTCGTCTCGATGGCCAGCGTCAGGAAGGACACGGGAGGAGTGTACGTGTCGTGCGCCCCGGATCATGGGACGCGTCGGGCGTGAACTGCGCCGGGCCGTTTCTGGAACAATGCTGGTGAGGACCATGCAGACGGGAGTGACGCGATGAACGAGACCACGAATCCTGAGCCCATCAAGGACCGCGCCGAGGCGGCGGGGCTGCCTCCGGACTCCGGACCGGAGCAGTTGGTGCTGCAGGTC
>JBCBTA010000311.1:0-4231 GCA_039818905.1 Planctomycetota bacterium | reverse complement strand
TGCAGGCGCCCCGATGTGGGACCGAACGCTCAGCGATGAGCTCGCTGAAGACAAGGCGCGGCCGGAGATGGCGGTGTCTGACGACCTCATCGGCATTCCGGGACTGGACGATCAGGCTCCGCGACGAGGAGCCGCGTAGCTCGAGGCGTCTCAGCTCTCCAGCGCCGTGCAACCAAAATCCGCGGCGAGCTTGGTGAAGTCCTCGAGCGTGACTGCACCATCAGCGTTGAGATCGCCGTCGGTTCGACTGGCACCCATGAAGGTGCCGAAGTTGGCAGCCAGCACGGTGAAGTCATTCAACGTGGTATCGCCATCCAGCGTGATGTCGCCGGGACACACCTTGGGCGAGATGTTGGTCAGCGTCCCGGGCCCCGTGATGACATTTGTAAATGGCACGCCGGCAGGCGCCGAGGCCCACTGCGAGTTCACAAAGTGGTACGTGACGCCGCTGTGCAGCAGAACCTCGATGAGCGAGGTGCCTTGTGGTGTTCCGTTTTGTGCAAACCCGTTCCCAAGGCCGTAATCCAGGAGGTTGGTGAGCTGATCGTTCGAATCGAACGACCCCTCGTAGAGGAATGTGAAGTTGTTCCCGCTCGAGACCAGGCTCTCGAAGGTGTAGAGCCCACTCTCTGTAACCTCGAATGAGATGGCCTTGTAGACGACCGGACCCAATGAGGATATCCCGGCGATGAAGAATGGACGGTCCCACATGGGTCCCGTCTCGGTCGTTCCGCCGTAGCAGAAGACAACGTCGGGCACGGTCGTCGTGAGATGAAGCTCCGTGTTGCGCAGGCCATGCACGTAGGGTGCCGGCACCGCCGATGAGAACTCCCATGTGTACGATCCCGTTCCCGGCTCGCCACCCGGGAATGCGCTGATGGCATCCTGCAGGGGAAAGTCGGCAATCGTCACGTCACCACCGACGGGACTCCAGACGAAGCTCGCGCGGCTCGCACCTGGGCCGGTGACTGTGACAATCAGATCCAGGGCCCACGGAGCAACGCCGTCAACCTGGTCGGCGACCACGGCCGTCCAATCGGTCGTCAGGCCGATTCCATTCACGGTCCCGGGCGCTGCGAAGGGAACGACGAAGTCCACGGGCGTCACGCCGACGTCGAAGTCCGCCAGCGGTACCGTCGCGACGAGTTTCTCTGCGGCAGATGCAGCGGACGCGATCCCGAGGACCGCAAGGACCACACTCGGACCGACCGCACCGCGGCACGAAAGCAACGTCTCAGGCATGCTTGAACTCCTCCATCGACGGCACCCCCCGTCGGACGCTCAATGCTAGCCGTAGATCCGCCGGTTCCAAGTCTTGTGTTCCTGCTCCGGGACGGTTCACTCTCGAATTTCTGTACGGCCTTGCGCGGCAATCCCCCGCTTTTCTCTTGGCAATCAGCGCGGTCTGAGTACGCTGATGTCCGCGAACCGCTCGGTGGGGCCACCGTCACGTGTGGCGATGGTCGGAGCGGCGCGACCGTCCGGGAGTACCAGTCAACCGGAGGCAAGAGGACCAGGCGCTTGGAACTGCGCCGCTGGAAGGGAAGAAGGGGATCATTCCTATGCACATCATGAAGACCACTGCTATCGCTGCGCTCATGGCGGCCTGTGGCACGGCATCCGCCGCGGATCTGCTGGCTTCGCTGAACAACCCGAACATCGATCAGATGCTCGCGGGCGAGTCATTCACCGATGAGGACGTCTTCCGGACCAACCAGTCGGGTTCGACGGCGAGCCTCTTCTTCACGGTCAGCGCGACATCGACCTCGGCGGACCTCAACGCCTTCCACATTCGCCCTGATGGGAAGTACGTCTTCTCGACGCTTTTCAACCTGTCGGGCTTCGGAGGCGGCAGCTTCGAGGATGACGACCTCGTCCTCTACGACCCTGACACGGATACCGCTTCGTTTCTGATCGACGGCACGACCTTCTTCGACAACACGTTCGAGGACTTTGATGCCGTGAGCCAGTTGCCCAACGGCAACTACTTGCTCTCCACGCTGAGCGATGCCAACGTCGCGGTGGGCGGCGGCCTGTCGGTGCTCGACGGCGACATCTTCGAGTGGAATCCGAGCACCAACGCGGTCTCGACCTTCCTGACAGAAGCGGACTTCGGCGGTGGTGATGTCGCCGGGCTGCACGCACTCGCCTCGGGCAACCTGCTTGTTACCTTCAACGCCGACGTGGCCAGCATCAACGGCACATTCGTCAACGAGGGCGACATCGTCGAGTACAACCCGGCCACGAAGAGCGTCGTTGGCGTGTACTTCGCGGAGTCGAACTTTACCGATGGTGACAGCACCAACTACGAGTTCGATGCGATCTTCCTCATCCCATCGCCTGGCAGCGCGGCCATGCTCGGACTCGCAGGCCTCACCGTTCTGCGCCGTCGCCGCTAGTCGCACGCGAATCACCAACAGAATCACAGCGACATGGGCGTCCTGCAGAGGACGCCCTGTCGTTTTTGCTGGTCAGCGCTCCCACGTCAGCAGCTGTGATCGCAACATGCGCACATCGGGATCGGTCATCCCCAATGCCCGTTTGAGATAGGCCTCGAGAGACCCGCCCTCGTCGGTCATCTCCTCGAGCGTTCCATCGATGTAGACACCCTGGAGTATGTAGAACGCGACGACGTTGGTCATGTCAACGTCTCGCTCCGCGATCCCCGCGTTGATGATCGCAATGACTCAGTTGTCGTCGGCGTGCCATGTTCGCAGGTCTGTCCGCTCCAATGCCTCGCGCAGTCGCTCTGGGTAGTCCTGCGGCATGGACCAGAGGACTGGTGACTCACCCTGCTCGAGCCCGCGCTGTGCTGGGCGGAGATCGGAACGAATCGCGAGCAGGACATCAGAGCTTGCCCACGGGTGATTGAACCAGTACCGATGCCCCGTGATATCAAAGCCGCGGCCTTCGCTTCCGAGTGAGAGGTTGACCACCTCAAGACGATCCTGCGCCTCGATCAGCGCAACCTCCTCGTCGGTCAGATCATTGCCTTCCTGACCGATTCTGCCACCGTTGCCCATGAAGAAGCTGGCGGCCCGCAATGCTTCGTCATTGGATGAAGCGGTGATCACGAGTTGATCAACAAGATTGTTGATCGTCGGCAGTGCCTTCAGAAACTCCTTGGTGGGAACATCACCGGCGGCAAAGTAGGCCGTCCCAATGCGAAAACGCCGACGAAGCGTCTCCTCGCTCTCGTCGGGATACCTGTCCCGCAGGACGGTCATCGCCTCCATGGCGACGCGTCCGCCGGCGCTCCATGAGAGGATGTGAATCCGCCGAGCATCCGTCGAGTGTGCGATGAGCTCGACGAGCGACGCCAGAGAGTGCGCAGACTGGTACGCACGCCTCACGTCGCCTCCCAGGAAGTAGGCCATGATGTCTTGTCGCGTCGGCCACGAGAACGCGACCGATGTCATATCACGTCCCATGAAGTGATCGAGTTGTGCCGCAAAAGCACAGGCGTTGTAGAAGTTGACCTTCGCGCCATGGACGAAGATGAGGACGTCCTTGTCGCGTGACTTGGCGATCGAACGCCTCATGTCCTCCATGAGCCAGCCCGCCATATTGGGGCCGGCTGCCTCGGCCGGCGTCGCCCCATGCGGAAAGATGCCCGCCTCCACGATTCCATCAATGTCGAGCTCAACCGGCGGATCCCGATCGGGCTTCGTCGAGATCGACTCCAGCTCCGTCCACGTCAATGCCCGGTCGCCGAAGCGAATGAGCGCAAGACCCATGCTCACCTGATCGCTGACCTTGTTGCCGTAGGCAATCTCCTGCATGTTCTTGTTGCGCACCCGATCGGTCGCGTAGTAGACGCGCCGTGGGATCCACTGCTCGTCCTCCGGTACATGCGCCAGCGGATCGAAGCCGACCTCGGTGTACAGGATCGGTGTCGGCATCAAGGGTTCCATCTTCACGCCGCAGCCCGAGAGGACCGCTGCCGCGACGAGAGATACGGCCATCATGCATCTTGGTGTGACTGTCTTCATGTCGAGGTGCCCACTATTGAAAGGCTGACGGAAGAGAGGCTGGGACGATCAGCGTACCGGGCAACGCGCTCTCGATCCGAGCTGGCATCGGCTGATGAACATGGCGCGAGAACTGCCAGCGGCTGACCGACGTGCGTGCGTTGCGTGGCGAGGCGAGTGCGGGAATGGCGATTCTGGACGTTCAGAAGTGTCGGGGGTACTATCTCCGTCCCGTCGGAGAGGTGGCGGAGCGGCTGAAC
>JBCBTA010000310.1:0-4238 GCA_039818905.1 Planctomycetota bacterium | reverse complement strand
CGACGCTCGTCGATCTTGCCGGCCGCCTCGGGCTGCGCCCTTTCGACGCCAGTCTGATCATCGCGATCGTGCAGGACGGCGCCCGCCGCGGCGTCAGTGTCGAAGACACCGACACAACCGACCGCCTGCGTCTGGTCCGCGCCGCGCAGCGTCGGCGTGATGTGCTGTGGAGCGTGCTGCTGGCCGGTGCGCTCGCACTGGGCATGACCGTTGCAGTGATCACATGGCTGACAGGTTCGCTTCCCGGATCACTCGCCGGATCCCTGTAGCGGCGCGACCTAGACTCCCGCTCACCCCCACCGTGATGGAGTCACACATGTCCCTCATCGACATCGGCAAGAAGGCCCCGGCGTTCACCCTGACCGATCAGCACGGCGAGAAGCACGCGCTGAAGGACTACGCCGGGCAGATGGTCGTCCTGTACTTCTACCCCAAAGACGACACCAGCGGCTGCACCAAGCAGGCGTGCCAGTTCCGCGATGCGCTGCCGGACTTCGAAGGCGCCGACGCGGTCGTCCTCGGTGTCTCGCCGCAGGACGTCAAGAGCAAGGAGAAGTTCGCCGGCAAGCATGAGCTGAACTTCCCGATCCTCGCCGACGACGACGCCACGATCTGTGAGAAGTACGGCGTGTGGCAGGAGAAGTCGATGTATGGGCGCACGTACATGGGCGTCGTCCGCACGACCTACCTCATCGGACCCGACGGCAAGGTCATGCAGCGCTGGGACAAGGTGAAGGTGCCGGACCACGCGGCAAAGGTGCTCGATGCCATCGGGGCCACGGTCTGATTACGCCTCGGCCCGGCGCATCCACTCGAATTCCAGTGGCTCCAACTCGGTGACCAGCGTGCTGCGTTCATCGCCCAAGGTCGCACAGCGCTTCGGGTTCGACCAGACATCCGGATCGGACATCGACTCGTCGATCTCGCGCACGCGGGTCTCGATCTCTTCGATGCGCTTCTCGAGCTGCTCGGTCTTCATGCGCTCCAGGGCATTGCCGGAGGGACCGGACTTCTTGCGCTGCGCCTGCTTCTTCGATGTTTCCTCCGCGCGCTTGCGCTTCTCCTCGCGCTCACGCTGCGCCTTGGCAGCCGCGGCTTGCTCCGCAGCTTCAGTGCGCCGGCGCACATCCTTCTCGTGCCACATGGTGTAGTTGCCGAGCACGAGTTCGACGCCTCCGGCGCCGTCCAGCACCAGCAGGTGATCGCAGCAACTGTCGATGATCGCGCGATCGTGGGAGATGAGGATCAGCGTGCCGTCATACGGACCGCCGGGCCGACCGGGGTTTTCGCTCGTCGGCTCCACCGCCAGCGCCAGCGAATCCTCCAACCGCTCGGCGGAGGGAATGTCGAGATGGTTGGTGGGCTCGTCCAGCACCAGCAGGTTCTTCGCGCTGGCCAGCAGACCCGCGAGCACAGCCCGGGCCCGCTCGCCGCCGGAGAGCATGCCCAGTTCCTTTTCCTGATCATCACCGGAGAACAGGAACGCACCCGCGAGGTCGCGCGACGCCTGCTCGCTCAGCAGGTTGTCGGGATTCTCATCGCGAATGACCTTCTGCAGATAGCGATAGACCAACAGCTCCGGATCCAGGCCCTCGTGCGTCTGGTGGAAGTGGCCGACCTTGACGTTCGAACCGAGGCGCACCGTGCCGGCGTCGGGCTCCTGCTCACCCAGCAGGCAGCGCACCAGCGTGGACTTGCCGGCCCCGTTCGGCCCGACGATCCCCCACCGCTCACCTCGGCCGATGGTCACGTCGAGATCGTGGAACAGGGTCTTCTCGCTGCCGTCATCGTTGGTGTACTGCTTGGAGAGACCGCGTGCCGAGATGACGATGTCGCCGCTGCGCTGCGCCTTGGGCAGGTCGAACTTCATCACCGCCATCTCGACCGGCCGCTCGAGACTGTTGTCGCGCTTGGCCCGCTCCAGCCGCGACTCCCGGCCCCGGGCCTGCTTGGCCCGCTGCCCGGCCTTGTAGCGCCGGATGAACGCCTCTTCCTGCTTCCACTTGGTCTGCTGATTCTCAAACGCGCGCATCTGGGCTTCGCGCCGTTCAGCTCGCAATCGCCGAAACGCCGAGTAGCCACCCGGGTAGTCGATGCCGCGGCCGTGCTCGACCTCCACGATGCGCGTGACGACGTTGTCCAGCAGATAGCGATCGTGCGAGATCATCACCACCGCGCCGGAGAACTGCTCGGCGAGGAAGTCCTCCAGCCAGAGCCGGCCCTGCAGATCCAGGTGGTTCGTCGGTTCGTCGAGCAGCAGAACGTCGGGCTGCTCAAGCAGCAGCCGCGCCAGCGCCAGCCGGGCCCGCTGCCCACCCGAGAGATCGGCGCAGCGAATGCCGAACTGGGCGTCGGTGAAGCCGAGGCCATGCAGCACGGCGTCGATGCGGTGATCGATGGCATAGCCGCCGGCCTGCTCGATCTCGTGCTCCAGCCGCTCCTGCTGCTTGAGCAGCTTGTCCAGCGCGGCCCCCTCGGCGGCGGCCATGTCCTCGAAGATCGCGTGCAGGCGCTTGTGCAGGGCGTGCAGCTCGGCGAAGGCCCCCTCGGCGGCGTCACGCAGGGTCTCATCGGGCTCGAAGTCGATGTCCTGCTGCAGGTAGCCCACCTGGGCCCCGCGCTGGACGGATCTCGAGCCGGTATCCGGCTTCAGTTCGCCCGTCAGCACCTTGATGAGCGTGGATTTGCCGGCACCGTTGCGCCCGACGATGCCCACCCGCTCCCCGACCTCCACGCCAAAGGAACAGCCGTCGAGGATGACTCGATCGCCGAAGGCATGGCCCACATTGGTCGCCGCGAGAACTGGCATGGGCCGGGATTGTAGGGCGGGTGCGTCAGTCGTCGCGACGATCGACATCGCGCTCGCGGAGGAGCTCACGATGGCGGCCGTGGACACCGAGCTGGGCACGCTCTGCGAAGTCGCACAGGCGAATGACGGCGCGGGACTGATCCGGCGTCGCGCGCAGGCGCTCCAGCGCGACCGCCGCGGGGACGTCGTGTGATCGGAAGATCATGCGGAACGCCTCGCGCAGGCGCTCGATCTCTTCCGGCTGCCACTTGCGTCGCATCAGCGCGGTCGTGTTGATCTTGCGGGCCTCGGCCGGCGTGCCCTCCACGACGACGTACGGCGCGACGTCCTTCGAGATGCGGCTCATGCCACCGACAAACGCCAGCGTGCCGACGGTCGTGAAGTGATGCAGACCAGCGCCGCCGCCGATGGCTGCGCCGAACTCGACGAGGCAGTGCCCACCGAGCATGGAGCCGTTGGCGATGACGACCTCATCCTCGATGACGCAGTCGTGCGCGATATGTACGCCGACCATGACGAGGCAGTCCGACCCGATCATCGTCTTATAGCCGCCGAGCTCCGTGCCGCGATGGATGGTCGCGTGCTCGCGGATCTTGTTGCGGTCGCCGATGACCAGTTCGGTGTCGCGCCCTTCGTACTTCAGGTCCTGCGGCTCGGCGCCGAGCACCGCAAACGGAAACACGACGTTGTCTTCACCAAGCGTCGTGCAACCCTGAATCGTGACATGATTGTGCAGGATGGAACCACGACCGACTCGCACGTGCGGTCCGACCACGCAGTACGGCCCGACGGATACGTCGGCGTCGAACTCGGCGGTGGTGTGGACGACAGCAGTCGGGTGGATGGATACGGTCAAAGGGGCTTCTCCGCGTCCACCATCATAAACTTCACCCGGGCCTCGGCGGCAAGTGCCCCGCCGACATACCCCCGGCATTGGGCATCCCCGTACCGGGCACCCGCCTTGATGGCCTCTGTCTCGATGACAAGCTGGTCACCAGGGGTGACGGGCTTGCGGAGGCGGACCTGATCCATGGAAGTCAGCACGGCAATCTTCCCGGTCCGCTCGAGCTTCTGGCTGAGCATCAGCCCCGCCAACTGGCACATGGCCTCGACAATGAGGACCCCAGGCATAATCGGCGTCCCGGGATAGTGGCCCTGAAAAAACGGTTCGTTGATGGTCACGTTCTTCACGCCCACCGCCCGAGCGTCGCCCTCCATCTCGATGACGCGATCGATCAGGATCATGGGGTAGCGGTGCGGCAGCAGCTTCATGATCGAACCGATGGACATCACCGGCTCGCCCGCAACACGAATGTCGCGGCTTGCGGGACACGCTTCGAGAATGGCGCGCCCGATCTGGTGATTCAGTGCATGACCTGAACGGAACGCAACGATGCGCCCATGAATCGGACGGCCGACCAGCGAGAGG
>JBCBTA010000309.1:0-4282 GCA_039818905.1 Planctomycetota bacterium | reverse complement strand
GCCGCCCACTTCATCAGCGCCGTCGCGGAACGTTTTGCCGCTAGCGGCGACCTGCAATGCGTCGCCACGTCAAAAGCGACGCACCGCGCTGCGGAAGAGGTAGGGCTCGACGTCATTGAGCGTGGGAATCTCATTGAGCATGTGCATGACGTCGAGCCCTACATCATGGGCAAGATCGAGTGCAAGGAAAAGATCATGGGCTTCGGCCACCGCGTGTACAAGGCCAAGGACCCGCGGGCGACCGACCTGCAGGGCCTTGCCGAGCAGCTCGCCCGCGACACCGGCAACGAAGACCTCTACGAGAAGAGCCACGCGATCGAGTTGATCATGGAGCGCGAGTTGGCGTCGAAGGGCATCTATCCCAACGTCGATTTCTATTCGGCGACGACGTACCACTGCATCGGCCTGCAGCTCGATCTCTTCACGCCGATGTTTGCGCTTAGCCGCATCGGTGGATGGGCAGGACACATCATCGAGCAGCTCGCCGACAACCGCCTCTACCGTCCCGCGGCGGAGTACGTCGGCCCGCATGATGCCCCGTACGTGCCCATCGAGCAGCGCTGATCAGTCGTAGCCGAGGCCTGACATCGCGTTCCCGACGACTCCCGCAAATGCGTCGCGCTGCGCATCGGTGTAGTGGTTGAGCCAGTCTCCCGCAATGCCCTTGCGGTTGAAGCTGCCACTGTCGGCATCCCCGGCCCTGCGTCCCGTCGCCCTGCGAAAGCTGTGGGTCTCGACGATCGACTGCACGTCGAGATCGGACAGCCCGACGTCGTAGTGGGCGAAGACACGCCGCATCACCCCTGACGTGTCGCTGAGCAGGTCTTCGTAGCGGATGAGCAGGCCCTGGCCATCATGCAGGTGCTCGGCCCAGCCCGATACCCAGTGCGCGCGCATCGGCAGGATGTGCTCGATGTAGTAATCGATGCGTTGTGGCACTGACAGGTCGCGGGCTTCAGGATGAGCGACGCGCTGCCGCCCCTTGAGCCCGACGTAGTACGCCCAGCTCACGGAGACGTCGCGCAGATCGCGGATCATCACAACGTACGGTCGTCCTGTCTCCGCGATGATCGCGAGGTTCGTCTCCTTGGGAGCGGTGTGCGTCTTGGTCACGGTGTAGCCCCGTGGCCCGGGGACGAAATCCGCGCGGCGGAGGTCCTGCGAGAACGTCGCCGCCTGTGGCGGGTTCCAAGGCAGGTACCCCGGCACCTCGCACACCATCCGCTCCAGCCAGGTGGAGCCGCTCTTGGGAAGGCCGATCGCGAGGAGGTTTCGATGCGGATAGGCGTAGCGGCGCTCGCCGGCCCAGCGACGCACCGCACCGACGGGGCCTGTGCGCATCGCGCGGCGGGCCACTCGGCGCAGACGCTTCACCGTGCGAATCCCCATGAATGACCCTGACGCATCGTCATGATCAGCCGAGTATAGAGCCTGCTACCACGCATCCTCGGACTCGACATACCCAAGCGCCGCGAGGCGACCACCCGACACCCGCCTGAACGCATCCTTGTGCGCATCGGTGTAGTGATTGATCCAGTCCCCGACGATTCCCTTGCGGTTGAAGGACCCACGGTCCTCCTGACCGGGTTCACGCCCGGTCGCCCGGCGGAAGGCATGTTGCTCGACGATGCCGCGCACAGCGTCATCAGGAAGCCCCAGCCGGTAGTGCGCGCAGACCTGCTCCATGACCTCGACCGGCTGCTCCTTCATCTGCTCGTATCTGACAAGCAGGCCCAACGCCGGATGCAGGCGCTCGCGCCACTGCAGCGACCAGTCCAGACGCTTGTCCAGAATGTGCTCGATGTAGTACGAGATGCGCCCTTCCAGTGGCAGATCCACCGCTTCCGGATGGCTCCAGTCCGTCCGGCCCGGCAAAGCCACGAAGTGGGCCCAGCTGACCGAAACATCACGCAGGTCGCGGATCATCGCGACGTAGGGCCGGCCCGCTTCCTCGAGCACATCCAGATGCTCATCCGTCGGCCAGGCATGCAGCTTGGTCGCGGTGTATCCCGATGGCCCGGGGACGAAGTCTCGCCGGCGGATGATGCCGTGCTCATTGCGCACCTGGTCCGGCGTCTTCCAGATGATGTAGCCCGGGACCGCCGAGAGCATGCGCAGCATCCAGGTTGTTCCACTCTTGGGCAGACCGATCGCCAAGAGATTCGAGTACGGGTAGTCGAACCGGCGCGCATCGTGACGGCGGCGAATGGACGCCGCAGCTCGCAGAAACGGCAGTGCGGCTCGTTCCAGGATGCCACGCGCGCTGCTCACGTGTCGTGCTCTCCGCGGACCGCGTCCGCCTGGGCTCGCTCGCGCCGGCCATGCGGTTCGTGCCGTGAATGCTTCTCGCGTCCGCTCATCGAGACGCGAGTATACGTCGCGGGTGGACGCCAACTCGTATCATCTGTGGCATGGCTGCCGACGGTCATGCGACACGCCCCGCCGACCCGGCCGTACCGGAGCTGGACGAGCTTGCGCGTTCCATCTTCTTCATCGTCGGCACGGGGCGCTGCGGCACGACGCTCCTGCAATCGATGCTGATGTCGCATCCGCGCCTGACCGTGCCGCAGGAGACACGGTTCTTCCTCGCATATGACCCCATCGAGTCATTCGGTGATCCGATTCCCGCGCCGCGGCGACGCGAGTACGTTGACTCGTGCGTAGGTCAATGGCGCTTCGCGGACCTCGGCCTCACGGCAGGAGCGTTCGCGGAGCTCGTGGAGCGGGCGGAGGGCCAGACATCGGAGATCTTCCTCGGCGTGATGGCCCAGCTGCTCAGGCAGTCCGGCACGGTGCGAATCGGAGAGAAGACGCCCGCGCACCTCAAGCATGTTGATCGCATCGCGGAACTCCTGCCGCACGCACGCTTCATTCACGTCATTCGTGATCCACGAGACGTCGCGCTGTCCATGGAGAGCCTCAGTTGGGCGGCCGGACCAGCCCGCTGGCTCCGCTACGGGCGATCCTGGAGCCGAGCCATGCAACGCGACGCGCGATACCACGAGCAGCTCGGCCCGTCACGGTGGATGCGCCTGCGAATGGAGGATCTCGTCCTTGCGCCGGCGCAGGAACTGGAGCGCACCTGCTCGTTTCTCGGTGAGGACTATGACCCCGTCATGCTCCAGTACCACGACCGACAGGATCCAGGCTTCATGGATCGCGAAGCCGGGTGGAAGGCGCTCACCCAGCGCCCCCTCGACACCTCGCGCATCGGCCGGTACCGCCAGAAGCTGTCGCACCACCAGATCCGCTCGATCGAGCGAAACGCCCAGCCATGGCTCGAGCGCCTGGGCTACGGCCCGGAGCCCTTCGCCGACCGGATGACATGGCGCTTCCGTGATGCTCTGGAGACCGCGTCATGGCGCACATGGCGCGTCGGGCAATCCGTGCGCAAACGGCTGCGGCCGGTGGACGAGCCCCATGTCTGACGCCGATGCGCTCGAACGCGGGCTCTTCTTCATCGTGGGTACGGGCCGCTGCGGCACGACGCTGCTCCAGGCAATGCTCATGTCGCATCCCCGCCTAACGATCCCACCCGAGACGTGGTTCTTTTGCGCGTGGGATCCCGCGATGCACGGCGGCGACCCACTTCCCGACAACATCGTCACTGAACGCTATCTCTCGACCCTGTTTGGATCGGTGCAGTGGCCGGAGCTGCAGCTCGATGAAGCGGGCTTCGCCGAGGCGGTCCGCGCAGGAGACCGCAGTACCCGCTCGATCTTCCTGGAACTGCTGCGGCGTTGGAGCGATCGGACAGGAAAGCCCCGTGCCGGCGAGAAGACACCGCTGCACCTCAAGCACACCGGGCGCATTCTCGAAGCGTTTCCGCACGCACGGTTCATCCATATCTATCGCGATCCACGCGACGTTGCGCTTTCGATGCTGGAACACCGCTGGAGCCCGCTGCGGCTGCACCGCTATGCCCGCAGCTGGGTCAAGGCCATGCATCGGCATCGGCGACTGGCGGAGGCACTCGGGCCAGAGGTCTACACGGGCGTGCGCTTCGAGGACCTGGTGACCAATCCTGAGCCGGAGCTGCGCCGGCTGTGCAGCTTTCTCGGTGAACCATTCGACGACGCCATGCTGCACCCCGAGCGGCGTTCGGAACGAGGCTTCTCATCGCGCGAGTCCGACTGGAAGGAACTGACGATGTCGCCGGTCACCACCGCGCGCATCGGGCGGTACCGTGGCAAGCTGTCGCCGCGCCGCGTTCGCACTGTCGAGCGGGTCGTGGGGCCCGTCCTCTCCGAGATGGGCTACCAGCCCGACGACGGACCGCCCG
>JBCBTA010000308.1:0-4295 GCA_039818905.1 Planctomycetota bacterium | reverse complement strand
GTCGAAGAGCTCCACTTCATCGCAGCGAAGAACGGTTGGCCGAATGCCGCGAATCGATGTCGGAGACTGCGCGACGATGCGGGCGCAGGATCCGTTGATCAGGCGGATGCGTCTCTCGGTCGGGCGGCCATCGAGCAAGTGTGTGACTGCGGGTGAAGCGAGGAGTCGTCTGAGGTGCGCATGCATGCGTCCAGACTGCTCGAGTGACCCGCCGAGCAGCATGACTTCGATGCCAGGCCGAAATAGCAGGTCCAGCGCCGTCGCGAGTGCTGCGTAGAAGGTCTTGCCGGCGCCTCGGGCCGCCCACACCACGCAATCACGCGGTCCGTCATTGGGGAGGAAGGAGTGGCACAGGTACTCAAACGGTGGAGCACTTCCGTCGATACGTGGGATGTGCGGCACGGTGATGCCGAGTACGAGACGAAGCCACGCGCGAAGTGGGGGCCGTGTGCGTGGCCGCATCATCGCAAGCGTCCGTCGATCGACCGGTGACAGCCTCATGCGTCATCATGCTCGACAGGGGCATCCGCCAGTCGCTCCAGCAGCGCACGAACCGCATCGTGGCTGCCGGGTGGCGCAGGTTGATCAGGTGGGTCGCTCACGAGAGTGATGGCATCGGGTGCGAGTCGGAGCAGATCGACACAAGCCTTGCGGGCAGTCTCTCTCGTCTCACCATCGAGCGCGAGACGGCGCAGTGCATGCGCGGCGTCGGTTCTGGCCCGTGCCGAGACCAGTGCAGTTCGCGTGTCGCTGAGCCCGCGCAATGCCTGGAGCAGCGATCGGACGTGTGGCTGTCCGGCCCATCTGGTGAGCCCCGGCAGATCCATGCCGCGGCGCTCCGCGACCTCCAGCAGCGAGAGGCCGTCGAGGCAGAGATCCTCGATGATGGATGCAACGTCGTCTTCCGGTTGGGATTCGTGACGACCGTTCCCGTTGCGCTCGGTCATGCGTCGGTGTCCTGTGTGGTTAGATGGGCGTAGTAGATGGTGCGGCTCAGCAGTGTTCGGCATGCTGCTCGGAACAACACGGGGAGCTTCGAGCCACGGTGCCGGCGGGTTGATCGCGATGCGTTGGCCCAGGTTTCAAGTCTCTTCCGCAGTGTCGCTTCGGACGTCGCGTCAACCGCACGGCGCTGGGCATCGCGCGGCGTGGCGAGACGCCACCGCTCAACGCCACACCCTTGGAGGAACGTCAGCAGCGCACGATGCTGCGGAGCCGATCTCGGCTGGAAGGGCACCATGCCCGCGCGACGGAAGAACGGACAGGCAACTCCCATCGCGGCGAGTGCCTCCGTACGAGGCGTCAGAGGATCATCGAGATACGCCCGGACAAGGCGGCGCGCGATACCACGTCCGCGGAAGCGTGGATCGACGATCACACGGGAGATGCAGCGCAGATCGCGGTTGATGCGTCGAGCGTTGGCTCGTCGGTCGGATGTGTCATAGTCGCCCGGCCATGCATCGGCACGGCGGGCGAGGTTGAGCGTCGGGCGGCTGATGGTGAGCACGCCGCAGAGTGTGCCGTCGGCGTAGGCGCCGAGGGTGCGGTCAATCACGGCGGGATGTGATGGTCGATAGTGCAGATGCGCCAGTCGGTGGTAGGCGTCGATCTCCGCCGGCGCAATGTGTATCGGGTTGTCGTCACAGGAGATGGGTTCGGGGCGCCCGAGCACGTTGCCTTGGTCGAGGTGGAGAAGCGTGTCTGCCGCGAGAGAGCCGGCGAGATCATCGCGCGCGGTCGCGACGACTGCCAAGCACCGCGACTCCGGCGTCATGGATCTTCGCAGCAGTCGTGCGAGTGTCGCGGCAGTGTGGCGATCCAGCGCTTCCGCGAAGCTGTCCAGAAGGATGACACCAGGCGTTCGATGCGCGGCGTGCAGTGCGATGGCGATCTCCAGCCGTGCGCGTTGGCCATTGGAGAGTTCGGCGGGTCGTTGGAGAAAGACCCGCGCGTCGGCGAGGCCAGCGCGTGCGAGCGATCGCATGGCGATCTCTGTTGCGCACCGTCCGAACTGATCGACGCATGGCCGCCGCCGCAACGTGCGTGGCGGCACGATGACGGTGTGATCGTGCTCGCGTGCATGTGACAGGACATCGCGGAGCAGTGTCGACTTGCCGCTGCCGCTGGCGCCCGTGACGAGTGTGATGTGCCCGGGAGAGACGTCGATGCTGATGGTCGATGGCTGAGGTGGGCGTGGTGCGAGGTCATCGACGACGAGGCCGAGCATGGCGACCGCCTCGCATGCTCGGCGAGACGGAAGGGCAGGTGCGTGCTGTGTGCGCGTGATGCGGAGGATGGATTGGTGTGCCGCGGCGTGGGACATGGGTTCGTCCCAACGGGGCGCGCCCGCGAAGGTGCGCGCGCGAGCGCGCGGAAAGAGCACAGCGGAAATGGCAAATGGCAAAGGAGGCGGGGGTTGTGGGCGCGCAAATCGCCCGGGGGAAAGGGGTCGCCCCGGGGGGCTGGTGTGCGCGCGGTTTGGCCTCTACCTACTGGCCGCCTGGTCAGGGGGGGCTGCTGGGCATGCAGATTGCGGCTTGCGTCAGGTTGTCCACAGGCGCTACGCTGTTTGTACGGACCATGTTCGGAAGGGGAACGTGTGGCACAGTCATCATCGATTGAATGGACGCAGGCGACGTGGAACCCTGTTGCAGGATGCACGCCGGTGTCTCCGGGGTGTCTGAACTGCTACGCGGCCCGGATGGCGCTGCGGCTCGGATCGATGCCGAATCGAGCGGGGGAGAAGTATCGCGGGACGGCGTCCCGAGCCCGTGACGGTCGTCCGGTCTTCTCCGGCAAGATCACGCTTGATGAACAGGTGCTCGATGAGCCGCGGCGTTGGCGACTCGGACGGATCATCTTCGTGAACAGCATGAGTGATTTGTTCCACGAGGATGTGCCTCTGGATTACATCAAGCGTGTGTTTGCTGTGATGGAGGAATGCCCGCAACACACGTTTCAAGTTCTGACGAAGCGCCCGGAGAAGATGATCGAGGTAGCCAAGCAACTGCCGTGGCCGCCGAACATCTGGATGGGGACGAGCGTGGAGACAAGGCGGTACTTCGAGCGGGTGCGGATCCTGCAGCGACTCCGTGCTGCGTCGATTCGTTTCTTGTCCTGTGAACCCTTGTTAGGTCCCCTACCCAGGCTACCTCTTGCGAACATCGATTGGGTGATCGTGGGTGGAGAGTCAGGACCAGGCGCACGTCCGATGGCGGAGGAGTGGGTGTTGCGGATCAAGGAGCAGTGTGAGGCGCGCGGGGTGCACTTCTTCTTTAAGCAGTGGGGTGGTACAAACAAAAGGACAACAGGCAGGCACATACAAGGACAGACGTTCGACGAGATGCCCGAGGCCATCGCGTGTTAGCATCCGGATGCCATGGCGCACAAAGCCGACCATACCTTTTTTGACGAGAAGAAAAGTTGGTCCGCCAGAAAGGACCGCATTCTCGGTTCATATCTGCGTGCCTATCTGCCCAAGATCGCTACTCAGCGTCTGCCGATTCTCCTAGTTGATGGTTTTGCCGGTGCTGGTCAATTCAAAGACGGCACGCTTGGCTCGCCGTTGATTATGCGGAACGCCATTATTCACTCGAAGCTGGAGAGTCAGTGCACGCTCATCGCAATCGAAGCGGACCCTCACCTCTTTACGCGATTGGAATCCAATCTGCGAACTACGCCGTTCGCCAACGTGAAAAAAGGCAACTTCGAGCACCACGTTGAGGAGATTGCGCGGCTCGCTAGCGCAAGCTCGACGTTTCTGTACTTAGATCCGTTTACTGTGAAAGGGCTTGATCTTGAGCAGCTTCACCCAGTTCTATCGTGGGTTCGGAAGAATCGTTCTGTAGAGTTGCTTCTCAATTTCAATGTCCCGATTTTCGTCAGATGGGGCCGGGCGGCACTTGAGCGTCCAATGGCAACGAAAGACTTGGAGGAGTTGCCGCAGTCTCCTGAGCTTGCGCGACTAGATCGCATAGTCGGAGGCAGTTGGTGGCGGAGCATTATAGAAGCAACGGATGACTTTGCCGAGTCTGTTAACGGTGTTGTCCACGGATTTGCTGAGCAGTTGCGTCAGTACTTCGATGAAGTCTGCTTTCATCCGGTCTACGAGCGAACGTCACATGTGGCACCCAAGTACGTCTTGGTATTTGCCTCTCGCCATCCTCAAGCCTTGATCTTGATGAACGATGAGATGGTCAAGAGTCGAGAAGCCTTAGTCGAGCTTGAAGCTGAGCCCGAGGCGCCAACGCTCTTCGAGACACGAGACGAACGGTGGGTTCCCGATCAATCGAAGC
>JBCBTA010000307.1:0-4316 GCA_039818905.1 Planctomycetota bacterium | reverse complement strand
CGGAGATCTGGATGTCGTCGGTGATGGTGACGCTGCCGCCGTCCTTGGCAATGCTCAGGTTGCTGAGTTCACCGGTGCCGCCGTTGGCACTGATGGTCTGATCGTCCGAGCCGTCGAGGACGAACGTGCCATTGCCGCCGACGGAGGCGTCGGTGGTGGTAATGTTGCCCGAGACGGTGACGGTGCCGCCATCCATGCGCGAGAGGCGTTCGACGGTGAGGTCGCCATCGACGTCGATGTCGCCGTCGATGGTGACGCGTCCGGCATCGAGGGTGACGTCGCCGAAGGACGTCGAACCGGCGCTGATCGATGTGTTGCCCTGGAACTCGATGTGCGCACCGGAGGCATCGACGCTCGCGCCGCCGTCGGAGAAGGACTGCGTGATGCGCAGGTCGTCGGTGATGGACACGGGTTCGGAGCGATCAATCTCCAGAGACTCGATGCGCGCATCGTTGCCCTGGATCGTCAGCGCACCGGTGTCGGCGTCGTAGCTGAAATCGACGGTCGCGCTGTGGTGCGCTTCCATGCGCACGCTTCCGGAGCCGTCGAGCAGGATGGAGTCACCTGCGATGGAGCCGGAGGTATCCGCGTCGCCCAGGACGGTGGCGGTGGCGTCTGAGAAGTCGATGGATTCGACGTCGCTGTATTCGACGGTGAAGGAGCCGCCGTCGTCGAGCGCGACGGTGATGGAGCCGTCGCCGAAGGTGGCGTTGTCGGCGCTGTAGCTGGTCATATCGATGCGATCGACGCCGCTGCCGCCCTGGACTTCGACGGTGTCGCCGTCGGCCGCTTCGGCGATGGCGAAGGTGTCGTCATCCGCGCCTCCATCGAGGACGTCGGAACCGCCATCACTGGAGAGGTGGTCGTTGCCCTCGCCACCGACGAGGGTGTCGTCACCGGCCCCGCCACGGAGTGCGTCGTCGCCGCCGGAGCCAAAGAGGGTGTCGTTGCCGGCACCGCCGTCGGCGATATCAGCGAGGTCGGATCCGTTGTGGATGTCGGCCCCGTCGGTCGGTCCGCTGATCTCGGTGCCGGTATCGGCATCGACCCAGGTCGCGGAGAGGAGGATGCGGTCCTCAAGGGACTCGCTCTGCAGCTTGGCCCGCAAGCCCTTGCCGCGGGGCGACTTCGGCGTCTTGGACGCATCGTGATCGTGCTCACGGTCCGAGTGCGACATCCCCATCTCCTCTGTGGGCAGCAAGCCGAAGACGGCACACAGCCTGTGCGTGCCTACACCGCGATTTCCTCGGCATAGGTGGGACGTCGGATGAGCGATCCGAGCCCCCGAGTGGGGTGGGGTGGTCGGTTTGTCCGGATCACGCCGCCATCCCGGATTGCGCGTGACGGGTGGAGAAGATCTGGGCGGGTTGACAGACCTCGGCGGGCTGGGGTATTTCCCCCGATTCACGGTTGGTGGAACCGGGGTACAGGAGAGTTTCCAATGCAAGTGCGCTCGCTCAGCGCGGCGGCTCGGCCGCTCGTGCTCGTCCTTCTCGCCGCTGTCTTCGGCATGATCGCCGTTGCCCCGACGTGGGCCCAGGAGGAAGCGGGCTCTGTCCCGGTTCGGGCCGACCAACTGCCTTCCGAGGAGGACCTTGCGCTGCAGCTGCTGCCGCTGCGGAAGGACCAGCTCGCCGAGGAGGTCGATGGCTGGGTCTCGCGACTGCAGCAGACGGTCACCCAGCTCGCGCAGGCGGAGCTGAGCGACGCCGAGAGTGACACGGTGCGGGAACTGCGTCAGCAGCGCGACTCACTCGTGGCCCGCACGAACGTCGCCATCGCGAAGTTTGCCGACAAGGGCGGCGACGTCGAGGAGTTCGAGCTGTACGTCGCGGCAGTCTCCGGCGGCGCCGAGGTCCAGACGGATGATGTCGGAGCGATCGCCGAGGCGGCCCGTGACTGGGTGACCTCGCCGGACGGCGGCATCAAGGTCGGCATGAACATCGTGAAGTTCATCGTGATGGTGATCGTCGCGATGATTCTGGCCCGCATCGCGGGCTCGATCGTCTCCAAGGCGGTCTCGCGCGTGTCGAAGGTCTCGGAGCTGCTGCGGAACTTCTTCGTGAACGTAACGCGTCAGGTGGTCTTTTTCGTAGGCCTGGTGATCGCGCTGAGCTTTCTCGGCATCAACATCGGCCCACTGCTCGCGGCGATTGGCGGTGTGGCATTCATCATCGGTTTCGCGCTGCAGGGCACGCTGAGCAACTTCGCCAGCGGCATCATGATCCTGCTGTACCGGCCGTACGACATCGGCAGTGTGATCAACGTCGCTGGTCAGACGGGCAAGGTCGAGAGCATGACGCTTGTCTCGACGACGATGCTGACATTCGACAACCAGCGCATCGTCGTGCCCAACAACAACATCTGGGGTGATGTGATCACCAACATCACGGGCAACGACACGCGGCGTGTGGATATGACGTTCGGCATCGGCTACTCCGACGACATCGAGAAGGCCCAGCGCATCCTCGAGGAGATCGTCACTGGTCACCCGAAGGTGCTGGCCGAGCCGGCTCCGACGATCAAGATGCACGAGCTTGCCGACTCGTCGGTGAACTTCGTGGTGCGTCCGTGGTCGGCGACGGGCGACTACTGGGACGTGTACTGGGACGTCATGAAGACGGTGAAGCAGCGTTTCGACGCCGAGGGGATCTCGATTCCGTTCCCGCAGCGCGACGTGCATGTGTATCAGGAGCAGGGCGCGTGAGCGGCCCGACGAAGGAGAGATCAGTGAAGTCCAAGGCAATGACGCTTCTCGCCGGTCTGGCGATGATGTTCGGGACCGCGCTCGCTCAGGATGACGCGCCCAAGACGACCATCGAACTGGATTCGGGTGACCGGATCATGGTCGAGGTCATCGGTGAGACCGAGACGGAGATCTTCGTCCGAAGCGAGCTGCTGGGCGAATTCTCGATTCCGCGCGAGCGCGTGGTGACGATCGTGCGACCCGAGGGTGTCCCCGAGCCGTCGCCCGAGACCGAGGCGCTCGTCAGTCCGGCGGAGCCGGAGATCGAGGAACGTGAGTCGCTGCTCGATGCCTGGAACTTCACCGCGGAAGCGGGTCTCAACGGCTCGGAGGGCAACACCGAGCGGCTGAACCTGCGGCTCGGTGTCGCTGCGGAGCGCGATGTCGCCGAGAGCTTCAGCCGTCTCAGCCTCACGTTCGTGTACGCGACCGAGAGTGGTGAGAAAACCGAGTCGAAGTTCACGGTTCGCGGTCGTCACGACTGGAAGTTCGAGGGCTCGCCCTGGCGCGCATTCGTACAGGGCTCAGCCATCCGCGACGAGTTTCAGGACTGGGACTGGGAAGTCCAGGCCCACGGCGGTTTCGGCTACGCGTTCATCGAGAACGACAGCACGCTCTTCCTTGGTCGGTTCGGTGGTGGTGCCTCGCGCCAGTTTGGTGGCGAGAACACCAGCATCCGTCCTGAGGGTCTGCTCGGGTTGGATTTCAATCACAACTTCAATGAGCGGCACGGCTTCGTCTCCAGCATCACCTACTTCCCGCGTCTGGACGACTTCAACGAGTTCCGGCTGCACGCCATGGCGGCGTACAACGTTGCGCTGGACGACAGCGGCAACCTGAACTTCCGCATTGGCATCGAGGATCGCTATGACAGCGAGCCGGGAGGCGACTCGAAGCGCAACGATCTGGATTACTTTGCGCTGCTGGTGTACGCCTTCTGATCAGGGCTTGATTCTGGCGGCGGGCTCGCATCTCGGGCACAATTGCGCGCGGTCCCGCATGCGATGTGCAGAGAGGCGGATGTGATGTCCAGTGAGTCGTCGATCGAGTCGGTGCTGAGTGAGAGTCGGGTCTTCCCGCCGCGACGTGCGGCTGATGTCGGCATGTCGGGCTGGCATATCGGCTCGATGGAGGAGTACGCGCCGCTGCACCGGCGCTCCATCGAGGATCCGGAGGGCTTCTGGAGCGAGATCGCGTCCGAGCTCTTCTGGTTCCGGCGCTGGGATCGTGCGCTCAGCGGGACGATGCCCGACACGACGTGGTTCAACGGAGGCAAGACGAACCTCTGCTACAACTGCGTCGATCGCCACGTGGATGAGGGGCACGGCGAGGAGCCGGCGATCATCTGGGAAGGTGAGCCGATCGGCACGCGGGGTGCGCCGGAGACGCGAGTTCTGACGTACGCGGACCTGAAGCGCGAGACCTCGCGCTTCGGAAACGTGCTGAAGGCAATGGGCGTCAAGAAGGGCGACGTCGTCACCATCTACATGGGCATGGTTCCCGAGCTTGCGATCGCGGTGCTGGCGTGCGCGCGGATCGGTGCGATTCACTCGGTCGTCTTCGGCGGCTT
>JBCBTA010000306.1:0-4332 GCA_039818905.1 Planctomycetota bacterium | reverse complement strand
TGACGCACGGGCATCCGCCGGGTTCTCACCGAAGACCCGACGAAACGCATCGCGAAAGCCGCTCTCGGAGTCGAAGCCGCTCGCAAGCGCCGTGCTGGTCACTCCCTCGCCATCATGCAGTCGCTTCATCGCCTGCCCCAATCTCCATGAGCGCTGAAAGGCGTGGTAGGTCACGCCGAAGTGTCGTTTGAAGTACCGACGGGCCGCGACCGGATCAATGTCCATGGCCCGCAGATCCGCGTCCGTTGTCCGCTCCGACGGACGTGCCGCCAAGCGATCGAGCAGCAGGCGAACCCAGTCGGGATGGCGACCTGGCACGTCGAGCGGGGCGCACAGCTTGCACGGCCGGTACCCGCAGTGCAGCGCCTCCCGGGCTGTCGCGACGAACTCCACGTTCTCACGCTTCGGCTTGCGAGCCGAACAGACGGGGCGGCAGAAGATGCCAGTCGTCCGCACGCACGCAAAGAAGGCTCCGTCGAACGACGCATCCCGCTGCACCAGCGCCCGATACATGATGGCCGGCGTCGGCAGGCCCTCGGATTGACCACGTGCGATCATGGAGGGCACGCTACGGGGAGGCGGCGGCACCCGCCACCGGAGATTGGACGACCAATTCGAGTTGGCCCGATCGGCCCCTCCAGCCCGTCGCCAGGTCCCTTTATCGGCCTCCAGCACGTCCTTGGGCTCCAGCATCAAGATCGCGGAAACTTGGTCCGATCCCGAGGGTAGGATTCTCCCGGACCAGCATGCTGCATTCATCGATCACAATCCGCTGCATCGCATGGCTGCTTGCGGTGGCTCTGGCCACCCCAAGCCTCTATGGCTTTGGCACCTGCGATCACGCCGCCGCCACGGCGGACACCGGGGGAACGGCTGTTGAGGCGTGCTGCTGCTGTTGCTGCGATGACACATGCGCCGCGGTCCCGACCGACGGCGACAAGCAGGACAGCCCTGAAGACGACTGCCCCTGCGACTGCGACGGCGCGTGCAACTGCCTGACCGGCAAGCCCGTCTTCGTGCGCACCATGGTGAGCAGTGTGCTCGTCGTCGCCACAAGCTGTGACGTTGCCGAGGAACACGGACCGCGCCCGGCGACCGCCCGCGGCACCGACCTCCTGCGCCCACCGAGAGCCTGAAGCCGCATTCCACGGGAACGCTGCGCGCCGTGCGCGCCGCGTCGGGATATCGCTGCGCTTCAGGAGCTCACCTGCCATGGAAACACCCACGGGGACGAACCTGTCCCGACCATTCACCCGCCGCCGATGGCGTCCGCACATCGTCGTCCCGACGATCGTCGTGGTCATCATCGGATCGCTCCTCTTCGTCACGGCACGCGAAACACTGCGCCCGACCATCCCAGTCTCGGTCAGTCCGGCCGTCCTGCCTGCCGACAACACGTCGGTTGCGAGGGAGCCCGGACGTCCGCGCGTGCAGACCGTGCAGGCGCCGGGCTGGCTCGAGGCGGATCCATACTTCATTGCGTGCACTGCCCTCGCCGACGGCGTGATGGAGGAGATTCTCGTTCTCGAAGGCGAGGCCGTGGAGAAGGGGCAGGTCGTCGCGAAGATGGTGCGCGATGATGCCCAGCTCGCTCTCGCGGTCGCCGAGGCGGAACTCGCTGCCGCCGAGGCAGTGGTCGGCATCGAGAAGGCGCACTATGCGGCCTCCGAACTCGACTGGGAACATCCGATCGAGCGGGACCGTGCACTCGAGACCAGTCGCGCGACGCTCGCGGAGACCGAGGCGGAGCTCGCCCAGCTCCCCGCGCTGATCGACGTCGAAGAGGCCACCGTTGAGCGGCTCCGTGAGGAGACCGAGCGAGCACGCCGCGCAGTGAGCAGCGGCGCGATCAACGAACTGGAGCTGATCATCCTTGAGAAGCGGGTCGAAGCGCAGGCTGCTCGGCTCGAAGCGTTGCGCAAGCGGGATGCCATCCTGCGTGCACGCCGAGACCGATTGCAGGCCAACGTCCGGGCGGCCGAACGCAATGCCGAGCTGCGGATCGAGGAACGGCGGAACCTGACGACCGAACTGGCCAAGATTCAGCAGGTCGAGGCCGAAGCCATGCTCGCGCGCGTCCGTCGCGACGAAGCCCAACTCCGCCTCGATCGCATGGTCATCCGAGCTCCGATCACCGGCGTCGTGCAACGCCGACTGAAGGTGCCTGGTGACAAGGTCATGCTCGGCATGGATGACCCCCACTCCGCCCATGTGCTGCACCTCTTCGACCCGGCTCATTTGCAGGTGCGCGTGGACGTCCCGCTCGCAGATGCATCGCACATCTCCGTCGGCCAGGCGTGCGAGGTCGTCGTCGAGGTGCTCCCGGACACCACGTTCCGGGGCGAAGTCACTCGCATCACCAACGAAGCCGACCTCCAGAAGAACACACTGCAGATCAAGGTGCGCGTGCTCGATCCATCCACGGTGCTCAAGCCGGAGATGCTCACCCGGGTGAAGTTCCTCGGCACGATCGGTGCTGCCACTTCCACCAGCACCGACACATCGTCCGTGCTTGTGCCGACGGACGCGCTGACGCAGCGCACCGACGACGCCGGCATCGTGTGGACTGTCCGCAGCAGGCGCGGGGCGGTCGGCACTGCGCAGCCGGTCTCCGTGTCTGTGCTGTCCACCGAGCAGGGCTCAACCCTCGTACGAGGCCCGCTCACCCAGGGCGACCTGCTCGTGGTCTCGAACACCGAGTTGCGCCCAGGCCAACGCGTTCGCATGCTGGCGGCCGGAGGTGTGCAATGACGCTCATCCAGTGCCGCAACCTCACACGCGAGTACCGCAAAGGCACCAACGTCATTCGCCCGCTGGACGACTTGAACCTCGATGTACCCGACGGGGACTTCCTGGCACTCATGGGACCCAGCGGCAGCGGCAAGACCACCTTGCTGAACCTCATCGCAGGCATCGACTCCCCCACGAGTGGCTCATTGGTCATCGACGGCGCCGACATTGCAAGCCTCAGCCGTGCAAAGCTCGCGGCGTGGCGATCCGAACACGTCGGCTACGTCTTCCAGCTCTACAACCTCGTGCCCGTGCTGACCGCATTCGAGAACGTCGAGTTGCCGCTGCTGCTGCACCGCATGTCGCGTCGGCAGCGCCGCGACCGTGTCCAGGAGGCGCTGCATCTCGTGGGCATTGACGACCGCGCGGCGCACTACCCGCGCCAGCTCTCGGGCGGACAGGAACAGCGCGTCGCCATCGCGCGGGCCATCGTCACACAACCGTCGATCATCGTCGCGGACGAACCGACCGGTGATCTCGACAAGACGTCCGCCCACGCCATCATGCAGCTCATCCGCGATCGCTTGAATAGTGAACTCGGAAAGACCGTCATCATGGTGACGCACGATCCGCACACGACGGAATACGCCAGACGCACACTGCACCTCGACAAGGGACGCTTGGCTGAGCACGGCGTGCTCGAGGAGGTTTCGGTATGACGCCGACCCGATTCATCCCGCTCGTACTCAAGCAGGTGTTGCGACACCGCGTGCGCACTCTGCTCACACTCGTCGGCATCGCGATCGCGATGTTCCTCTTCACCGCGGTCCAGGCGATGCAACAGGGTGTCACCCAGGCGACGCAGGCGACCGCGGAGGACACCACGCTCGTTGTGTACCGTAAGGACCGTTTCTGCCCTGCGACCAGCGCCCTGCCGCAGGATTACCAGGCCCGCATCGAGCGCGTCGAAGGCGTGCGTACCGCGATTCCTGTCAAGGTCGTCGTCTCCAACTGCCGCACGAGCCTCGATGTCGTGACATACCGCGGCGTGCCCAAGGACGCGTTCCTCGCCGACCGAGCCGACGAGATCACCATCATCGCGGGCTCCGTCGAAGAGTGGAAGCGGCGGACGGACGCCGCACTTGTGGGAGAGACTCTCGCCAAGCGACGTGGCCTCGCACCAGGGATGACCTTCGACGCCGCGGGAATCACCGCCTACGTCGCGGGGGTCCTGCGCTCCACGCAACCGCAGGACCAGAACGTCGCGTACACCGCACTTGAGTTCGTACAACTCGCCGGACGCGACCAGCTTGGCATCGTCACACAGTTCAACGTCAAGGTGGACAATCCCGACAGGCTCGATGCCGTGGCCGCGGAGATCGACGACCTGTTTGTCACCGCGCAGGAACCGACGACGACGGCAAGCGAGAAGGCCTTCGTCGGACGCATCGCTGACGACATCATCGAGCTCGTCGGCTTTGCTCGGTGGCTCGGACTCGGCTGCCTCATCGCCGTGCTTGCGCTGATTGGCAACGCGATCGTGCTCAGTGTGCAGAGTCGCATCGCCGAGCACGCCATCCTGCAGACGCTGGGGTATCGAAG
>JBCBTA010000305.1:0-4348 GCA_039818905.1 Planctomycetota bacterium | reverse complement strand
CGGCGCGGCACACGACGCGAGCAGCATCATCGGCAGCAGCAGAATCAGGACGCGCCACATGCGCATCAGCATAGCCGCTACTCGCCGATGATCTTCTTGCGCCGCAGGATGTGGTGATAGTGCTGCGCGAATCGATGGGCCTCATCGCGCACCGCCTGACACAGCTTGAGGCCGAGGTTCTCACGCCCCAGTCGAATCGGTTCACTGCGGGCCTGGACGTAGATCAGCTCCTCCTTCTTGGCGAGGCTGATCACCATCGGTGGCGTCCGCGGCATGTCCTGGAGCGCCTCCATCGCCGCGTGCAGCTGGCCCAGGCCGCCATCGATCAGGATGATGTCGGGGTACAGCTCATGGCCTGCCCCCGCTTCGCGATACCGGCGGCTGACGACCTCGCGGATGCTCGCGTAGTCGTCGTTGTCCGCTGTCTTGATGCGGTAGCGCCGGTACTCGTTCTTGAAGGGCCGCCCATCGACGAAACACACCTTCGAGCCGACGGTCTCGCCACCCTGCAGGTGCGCGATGTCGATCCCTTCGAGGCACCGGATGGGTTCGTCCAGACCAAGCGTCCGCTGCAGGCTGCGCAGGCCTTTCTGCGGATCGACGTAGGTCAACTCGGTCTCCGGCTGCCAGCCCATACCGCGTTCGCCGCGCTCGTCGAGTTTCTCGATCGCCTGGATCTGATCGCGCAGCGCGGCGGCCTTTTCGAATCGCATTTCCGCCGAGGCTGTCTCCATCTCCTTGCGCATGTCGCGCAGCATGACGCTGCGCTTGGTGCCGAGGAAGCGCACGAAGTGGTCCGTGTCTTCCTTGTACGCTTCCCTCGAAATCAGGTCGGCGCACGGAGCCGTGCACTGCCCGATCGCGTGCAGCAGACATGGACGGAAGAACTTGTTCTTCGGATCGCCGTCCACGATGTCGAGTTTGCACGTGCGAAACTTGAAGACGCGCTGCAGCACGCCGATCGCCTCGCGCAGGGCGCCCACGTTGGTGAATGGCCCGAAGACCTTCGCCCCCTTGTGCTCGGCAGGGTTGCGGCTGACGAAGACCCGCGGGAAGTCCTCACGCTGCGTGACCACGAGATAGGGAAATGTCTTGTCATCGACCAGGCGTTCGTTGAAGCGTGGCCGGATGTCCTTGATCAGCCGGTTCTCCGTCAGCAGCGCTTCCCACTCGCCCTCGCACTCGAGCGTGTCGAAGTCCGTCACGACGTCCAGCAGCGGCTGCTTCTTGGGGCCCAGGTCCGCGCTGGGGACGAAGTACGACCCCACCCGGTCCGGCAGGTTGGACGCCTTGCCGACGTACACCACGACACCCGCGGCGTCCTTCATCAGGTAGACACCGGGCGTCTTGGGCAGGGCTCGAGCCTGCTCCGACAGCCGCGTCAGTCGTGCGCTGCGGGACTCACCGTCATGGGGGGCCTGATCGGGCGGGGGAGACATCGAGCAATCGTACGCGCAATGAAAAACGCCCGGCCATCAGGCCGGGCGCTGGAGACTGCGGTCAGTCGGATCGACTCAGCGGCGGCGGCGGATCGCGGCCAGGCCACCGAGGCCGAGCAGCGTGACGGCGCCGGGCGATGGGATGAAGCGAAGATCATCCACGCCCGCGGAGCCGGCGAAGTCGAACTCCATCGTCACGACCCGCAGCGGGTCATACCCGGGATCATCGACGGCGGAGGCGTTGCCGCCACCCTCGCCCACCTGCACGGCGGTCGTCGTCAGGTCGAGAATCTCGTACCCGTTGGGGCCGCTGTTGGCGATGTCGAACGAGAAGTTGTCCGTCACCGTGAAGAAGCGGGTGTTGCCGTTGACGTCGGTGAGCGTCAGCGTGAAGTTGCCGCCACCGTTGATGTCGGCAACCAGCACGTCCAGAAGCTCGACGAAGCCGTCGGGATGCACGCTGAAGTCGAAGAGCAGCGAGCCACCGCCCGCTTCGTCATTCGGCGTATCGAAGACATCGCCGGTCTTGGACAGCGAGTTCGACGACTGCAGGATCAACAGATTGCCGGTGTTGACCAGCAGATCGGGGTCCGGGCCAGTACTGTTGGGCCCGGGATCCGTGGAGTCGAAGATCGCAACCGGATCGGTAGACGAGCTGATCGTCACGAGGTTGCCGAACTCGCCGTTGGGCAGATTCGGATCGCTGATCTCCTGGCCGTTGACCAGGGGCGTCAGGAAGTCATCCTCGGTCTCAAAATCGAGCGTCACGATCGAGGCCTGGGCCCCGGCGACGCCAGTGAGCAGCGCGATCGCTGCGTATGAAAAGCGCATGAGCGTGTCTCTCCCAATCTCTCTCATTCGTCCTCAACCCCACCCCACGTGTGGTAGAGGACCCCACCGATGCAGATTGTTGCCCATAACGAGGGGATGGCAACTCCACCGCCCAGGAACCGCGCGCAATTAGGGGATCCCCGGACGCGAAGGGCCCAATCTGGGGAGAACTAGTCGTTTTCGATGACGAGGCGGCTCATCATCTCGACCCCGGTCGGGAGGGCATCGTCGTTGAAGTCGAAGTTGGGCGTATGCAGGTTGGGGTAGGAGTGCCAGTCCGGCGGCCGCAGCCCAAGCAGGAAGAAGCTGGCCGGGCAGTGCTGGCCGTAGTAGGAGAAGTCCTCGCCGCCCATGGTCGCGTGGGCCTTCACGGCCAGGCGCTCGGGCCCGAGGGCCTCCTCGGCGATCCGCTGAAAGCGCTCGGTCGAGCGGCGCTCGTTGACCGTGCTCGGGTAGCCGGCGATCCACTCGATATCGACCGAGGCCCCGAAGGCGGCCCCGACGTTGCTGGAGATCAGCCGCAGTTCGTCCTCGACGAAGGTGCGAGTCTGCTCCGTCAGCGTCCGCACGGTGCCCATCAGCTCAGCGGATTGTGGGATCACGTTGAAGGTCGTCCCCGCATGGATGGCCCCGACCGTCACCACGACGTTGTCCGTCGGGGCGACGCGCCTGGAGGCGATGCTCTGCAGTGCGGTGACCATGTGCGCCGCGACCACGACGGGATCGACGCCAAGGTGCGGGTAGGCCGCGTGGCATCCTCTGCCGCGGACCTTGATGATGAATTCGTCGGTCGCGGCGAGCACGGTGCCGACCCGCGTCGCGACCTTGCCGACCTCGAGATCAGGCCAGCCGTGCAGGCCGTAGATCATGTCGGCGAGCCGGACCAGATCCTGGAGCGCTACGAGTTCGGCCGGGCGCACCATCGGATCATCTACTTCGTCGGCCGCCATCCGGGGATCACGGTCAGCGAGCTTCTCAAGATCCTCAAGGTGACAAAGCAGAGCGTCTCGCGGGTTTTGAGCCAGCTCGTGCGCGAGGGCTATATAGAGCAGGAGACGGCCAGCGAGGATCGCCGGCGGCGCCTCTTGCGCCTGACCGCCAAGGGCGAGGCGCTCGAGCGGCTCTTGAGCGAGCCCCAGCGCCGGCGCATCGCCCAGGCTTATCGGGCCGCGGGCGCGGAGGCCGTGGCCGGATTTCGGACGGTCATGATGAACCTCATCGACGGCACGGATCGAGACCGCTTCGAGGAGAGGTCCGAGGGCCTTCACCTCGACGACCGCCACTCTTCGGCGGGCTAGCCGACAAGGGTCATGGCAGAAGCCGCGGAGGAACCTCCGCACATCCTGGTGATCGACGACGACCTGCGTCTGAGCGCGCTCTTGCTGCGCTATCTGAGCGACCAGGGCTTCAGAGTCACGACCGCCGGCTCGGCCGAGGAGGGCCGGGCGCGGATCGCCTCGATCACCTTCGATCTGCTGGTCGTCGACGTCATGATGCCGGGCGAGAGCGGGCTCGAACTGACTCGCTCCTTGCGCGAAGAGACTCAGGTGCCGATCCTGATCCTGAGCGCGATGGGCGGCGTCGACATGCGCATCGAGGGCCTGGCGAGCGGCGCCGACGACTATCTCGCCAAGCCCTTCGAGCCGCGCGAGCTGGTGCTCCGGATCAACGCCATCCTGCGCCGCGTGCGCGCCGAGGCCGAGGCGGGCCCGACCCACCTGCGCTTCGGCCCCTTCGTCTTCGATCTCGACAAGGAGATCCTGAGCCGCGAGGGCGAGACCATCCACCTGACGGCGGCCGAGGGCAGCCTGCTGGTCGCGCTGGCGCGCCATGCCGGCGAGCCGATCTCGCGCGAGCAGCTCGCCGAGGAGAGCCCGCAGATCGCCAACCCGCGCACGATCGACGTCCAGGTCACGCGACTGCGCCGCAAGCTCGAGGACGATCCGCGCTTTCCCCAGTTCCTTCAGACGGTGCGGGGAATCGGCTACCTGCTGGTCTCGGACTAAGGGAACTTGCGTTTCACGCAGTCGGCTCCAGCCCACTCCCCCACCCGGCCACCCACGGCAGTATCCTATTGG
>JBCBTA010000304.1:0-4383 GCA_039818905.1 Planctomycetota bacterium | reverse complement strand
GCGCGAAGGTGTCGAGATCCAGCGTGCCTTCGCCGGAGCCAAGGTAGATTCCGACACGACTGGGCGAGAGTCCCGCCTTGGCCGCCGTTGCAGACCCCTTGGACGCGTCGCCGAAACCTGCATCACGCCACGCACGCGACGCCGCCGCCAGCAGATAGCGCACATGCGGGTGGGCGGATTCGTGCGGCCCGACGTCCGCAATGAAGTCCGACAGCGCAAAGGGCTCGACCTCGGCGGCGAAGTTCGTGGCGAATGTCTCGGCCGGGAAGTGGCGCACCGGGCCGACCGCCGACTCGCCTGCAAGCAGGCGGCCCCAGACCGGCTCGATCTCCGTCCCGAGCGGCGTGACCCACCCCATCCCCGTGATGACCACCCGGCGATCCGTGCTCACGCGCCGTCCTCGCCTTCATCGTCGTGGTGATGCTCATCGCTGCCACGCAGCGAGTCGATGCGATCCGGGTTCAGCACGCGAACCAGTCCATCGCGCAGCCGGCGCCGATCGAAGTTGATGATCAACCCGAGATCGAGATCCGCGGCTCGGAGCTGTGCACGCAGTGCGTCGCGATCGAAACCGCTGACATCGCGGTCTTCCGCGAAGACCTGCACCACGAAGCGACCATCGACGTACAGGCCGACGCGATGTGAGCCGATCTTCTCATCCTTGTAGGTGAGGTCGAATTCATGATCGACGCTGTGATCGACGTTGTGCCCCTTCAGTTCGACTGACAACGCGCGAACATACGCATCGCGGCTGAATCCCGGCCCGAGCGTCTTGTGAATCTCAATCGCGCACCCGATGACAGTGCGGCTGACTTCCGACAGTGCCGGATCAAGCTCGTCGTCCCTCAGCGTCTGCTTGCGTTGATGTTGCATGTCGTCTGCTCCTGAGTGTTGGTAGAAGGGAATCGGGTCTCGCGCAACCGCGTCATGTTCGCAGGAGTCCGGGGAAGATGCGAGCCAGCCCGCGATTATGCCCCGGAGAGGACAATCGCAGCGTTCTGGCCCCCGACGGCGCCGGTGCACAGCAGGACGTGCTGCAGCTTCGCATCACTGGAGCCGATGGCCTCGGCCCGAAGGTCGGACGGGCACGTCCCCGCATGCAGCCGCGCCGGCAGCGTCTGATGGCGAAGCGCGAGGCAGCCGACGCATACCTGCACGCCGCCGAAGCCAGCGGTCATGTCACCAAAGTTCGGTGCGGTCGTCATCAGGGGAATGTCAGAGAGCCGCGATCCGAAGACTGCGCGCAGGGCCGCGGCTTCCTCCTCGTCCGACAGCGGCGCTCCGGAGGCGTGCGGCACGATCGCGTCAATCGCCTCCGCATCGATACTCGCATCGTGCAGGGCCCGCTCGATGGCCAGGCGCAACCCTTCGGCACGCTCCTCGACCTGATCGCTCGCGGGTGACTGCCCCGCACCGAACCCGGCAACCTCGGCGTAGATCCGCGCTCCGCGCTGCTCGGCGACCTCGCGGGCCTCGGCGATCACGATGCCGCCCGCTTCGCCCAGCACGGTTCCCGATGCATCCGCGTCGTACGGGCGCACGACTGAAGCGCCATCATCATCCGGTGCGACAACGCCGAGGCGGCGTGCCAGGCGCCAGCGCACCAGACCCATCGGATTCACCTTCGACTCCGCACCGCCGGAGAAGCACGCGTCCGCATGGCCGCGCTCGATGACGTTGCGCGACTCGCCCAACGACAGCAGCCCGCTGGCCTCCGAGCAGGTGATCGTGTTCGATGGTCCCTCAGCGCCGTGCACGATGGTCACGTGGCACGCGAGCATGTTGGGCAGGTACTTCAGCAGCCACAGCGGCGTGAGGTTCTGCATGCCATGCTCGCCCCATGCGCCGTAATCCAACTCGCCATCGTCTGTGGACGCTGACGCCATCGCCATCGCCAGTTCCGGCACCTCGGCGGCGATGAGACCCGCGCCGATATGACATCCCACGCGCCCAGGCGCATGCGTCGTTGCGGCCCCATCCTCGGCGTTGGCCTTGGTGGTCAGACCGGCATCCTCGACGGCCAGCTTCGCCGCGGCGACGGCCAGCTCAATGTCACGGGCCATGACCTTGGTGGCCTTGCGGTACGTCTTCGGGACGAAGTCACGGATCTTGAAGTCGTCCGGGACCTCCGATGCCTGGGTGCACTGGAATCCCGAGCCGTCGAACCGTCGGATGGGCGCAATCGTGCTGCGTCCCTCGAGCAGGGACTCCCACATGGCGTCTGCGCCGATGCCGAAACCGCCGACGGCGCCGATGCCCGAGATGACCACACGTCTGCGCACCGAAGGAAAGTGTAGCCCCTGACGGCGTCGCCGTCGGACCCGCTACGATGCCGCGCATGGCAGAGATTCGCAGTATCAGCCTGGTCGTGGGGATGGAGGTCCACGTCGAGCTTGCCACGCGCAGCAAGATGTTCACCCGTGCCCCCAGCCCGGCACACCCCGACAACGAAGGCGCCGATCCGAACACCCTCATCGATCCGATGGTCCTGGCCCTGCGCGGTAGAGCCGATCTGCGCGGCGCATCGCGCTACGTGGCGAAAAACCCGATCGAGTTGCCGTCGGGATCTGTGGCGTAGAAAAACGCGCCTGACGGGATCTCGATCGGAGCTGAGACAACCGTTCCGCCTGCCTCGCGGACGCGTTTAGCGGTCACGTCGAGGCTATCGGGGGCGGCGAAATGGATCGTCGGGCCGCTCCCTGGGGCGGGTGGTTTGCCCGGATAAAGGTGGCCACTCACCCCGTTGTCGGACATGTCGGTGAGAGCCACCATCGGGTTTGGCTCGCCATCTTGTCGGCTCAGCTCGCGACCTAGGACGGTGCTGTAAAAGGCGCGGGCGCGGTCGAGATCGGCGACCGGGATTTCGAACCAGACGCAGGTGTTGGTGGTCATCGTGTATTCATCCTTGGCTGTTCGGAAAGAAGCACAGGGATAAAGGAGGGCTCCTGACACCATCCTGTCAGGAGTGTCTGCGATCGGCAATCTAGATGCTCGGTTGAGGCCTCCGCCGAACGTCCGCCCAACCGGTCAGCGTCCACCGGGCTGCGCTCCTGTGTCGAGCTCGCGTCACCCCGCGCAAGTCATCCCACGGCGAGCGCGATTGTCCCCAAGGCGACCCGCAGTCTGGTACTTGTGGGGGCTCTATGGGACACGTGGGCGGCGGTCTATCATCTGATGTGAAAAGGGCGACAATCGGCGTAAGTCGTTCCGGCGGCCTATGACTGCAGACCCCGCATTCGTGACACAAACCGCCTGCCATGACGTCCATGCCAAGTGCGCTCCGAGAAGGAATGACATGCTGAAGACCATCGACGCCTTCGAGCGCATCGGCGAAGAGAACGCATTCGCCGTGCTTGCCCGGGCCAACGCACTCGCGCAGGAGGGGCGCGATGTTATCAATCTGGGCATCGGCCAGCCGGACTTTCCCACGCCCGACCACATCGTGGAAGCGGCAGTGAAGGCCCTGCGCGACGGTCATCACGGCTATACGCCCGCACCCGGCATCGCCCCTTTACGCGAGGCGGTGGCCGCCGACATGACGCGGCGCACCGGGGTGGAAACCTCGCCAGACAACATTCTCATCGTACCGGGTGGCAAGGTGACGATGTACATGGCAATCGGCATGTTCGGCGAACCGGGGGTGGACATCCTCTATCCGGACCCCGGCTTCCCCATCTACCGCTCCATGATCGAGTTCACTGGCGCCAATCCCATCCCGCTCCCGATCCGCGAGGAGAACGGCTTTGCCTTTTCACCCCAGGACGTTGCCGACAGGCTCACCGAGCGCACGCGGCTCGTAGTCGTCAACTCTCCTGCCAATCCCACCGGCGGCGTGACCCCGCCTGTCGACGTAAAGCGCCTTGCTGCGATTTTGGCTGAGCGGCCCGACATTGCCATTTTGTCGGACGAGATCTATGGCCGCATGACCTACGATGGGGAGGCGCATCTGTCGCTCGGAGCATTTCCCGAGCTGCGCGACCGTCTGATCCTGCTTGACGGCTTTTCAAAAACCTACGCGATGACCGGCTGGCGGCTCGGCTGGGCGCATTGGCCCACAAGCCTCTTCGACAGTGCGCGTAAGCTTGCGGTGAATGCGTGGTCCTGCGTCAATGCGCCGGCGCAGTATGCGGGAATTGCGGCGCTGACCGGCCCGCAAGAACCCACCGAAGCCATGATGGCCGCCTTCGATGACCGGCGTAGTGCTGTGGTCGACGCGCTCAACGGCCTTCCCGGCATAACCTGCAGAACCCCGAAAGGCGCCTTCTACGCCTTCCCCAACATCACCGCGCTGGGCATGCCGGCGAAACAGCTTGCCAAGCGTCTGCTCGAAGAAAAAGGGGTCGCGCTGGTGGGCGGACCGGATTTCGGCATCCTCGGCGAGGG
>JBCBTA010000303.1:0-4400 GCA_039818905.1 Planctomycetota bacterium | reverse complement strand
GTGGATCGTTCAGCGGGTTTCCGTTGCGGAAGCGCTCGGTGAAGATCTGGTACCACACGGCGCCCTTGGCCCAGTCGGGGATCTGCAGCGGGTCAGGCTCGAGGGTGGCGGTGTAATCCTTCGAGATGAACTCCTCGTAGCCGCTCTTGAGCTCGAAGGCGTAGACGAGGTCGGGCGACCCGGTCATGAGCCGCGCGGTCCACCGATCAAAGCCGGCAAGATCCGTCGTGCGGCGCATGGCGGCGACGCCGCGCGAGCGAATACCTTCACCCGGCAGCTCGAACTGCACGTAGGCGGAGTCCACATCGTTGGGCAGCGTGCGCAGGCTGAGCTCGACCAGACCCATCTGATCGCTGATCGAGACGACGTCTCGCTGCTGGTCGTGCAGCAGCGCATTGAAGTTGATGTGGTTCGCACGTGCCGCGGGCAGGTCGTCAGGTGTGGGGCCGACGACGATGATGCTCAGCGGACGATTCTGGCTGTCCAGCACGGTGCGCTCGACTGTGGGGTCGGGCACGCGGACATCGCCGTCCAGCAGGAACTGATAGCGATGAGCACCTTCGGGCATATCCACGAATGTGCGGAATGAGCCGTCTTTGACGCTCGCGAGTTCGATCTCGGTCGGCGAGCCGGGCATGCCCCAGCGGTTGAAATCGCCGAAGGCGTGGACGCGGACGGGGATGCGCTCGCCGGAGGCCGGCATGAACTGCAGTGTGCGCCAGTTGCCGGGGATCAGGCACATCGGGCTGTCGTCGTCGTCACTTGTGACGACGGTGCCGTCGCGCACTTCAATGGCATAGGTTCCCGCGGCGACGGCCTCGTTGCGCGTTTGGATGAGCGGATCCTCGCCGCGGCGAACCGTGAGACTTGTGATGGTGGTGGGGGCAACGATCGTGACGATGGCGCGCGACGTGCCGTCGGGCAGCGCCAGAAGATCGCCGGCGAAGCGCGGCTGCTCGTCTCCTTCGAGCACCAGCTCGAAGGTGTGCGGCATGCCGACCGTCGTCTCGACCCGCTCGGTGATGGTGGTCTCACCCGCGCTGGCGGTGATGTCCAAGCGAAGCTCGCCCTCCCTGGTCGGCGTGACGAGATAGCACATGGGCCGTTCGGGGTCCTGGCGCAGCCCGAGCGGCTGGTCCGGCGATGCGATCGAGATGCGGATTTCACCGTCGCCGATGAGTGAGTCGCGCAGATCGAGCATGAACTCGCGATCCACCTCGGGCGTGCCCCGCACCGCGGCGAAGAGCATCGGTGTGTCAACGTGGGCGACTTCGATGCCCCAGGTGCGTCCCTCTGCATCGAGCGTGATGCGATAGGCCGCCAGAGCACGAATGCGCAGCAGCACATCGTTGCCCGGCTGCACCAGCGAGCCGTCGCCGTCGGAGCCGAGATGTCCCATGGCCCAGCCGCCGTTGCGCACGAACTTGAAGCGATACGTGCCTGGCTCGATCACGCGTCGGAGTTCGAAGGTCTCCTGTTCGCCGTTGACGGGCGTGAGAGTCCAGCCGTCATCAAGCGTGTTCCAGCTGTTGAACGTGCCCGCCATTCGCCAGACATCCGCGGCGTGCGCACTCACTGCGAACAGAATCGCGAGCAGCGGAAGACGTCCGATCATCTTGAGAGTCATGGTGCAACAACCTCCCGGAAAGTCATCGACACTGTGGTTGGGCTCTTGGGTCAACGCGGTCAGGCGACCGCGTTGTCGGGTACGACGCAGCACGAGCTGCGCTGTTGGAGGGCGACTGGGACGCGTTCGGCGATCGGTTCGCTCACGTCCTTGTCGCGATCCTCGATTACCTGGAGGAGCGCACGGCACGAGACCGCGCCCACCTCGAAGAAGTTCATCTTGATGGTGCTCAGTGCCGGGTCAGCAAGGGCAGCCGACGGAATGTCGTCGCAGCCGAGCACGGCGACGTCCACGCCGGGCTGGCGGCCGGCCTCGCGCAGCGCGAGGTAAGCGCCCAGCGCCATCTTGTCGTTGCCGGCGAAGATGGCCGTCAGTCCGGGGTCGCGCTCGAGGAGCTCGGAGCAGGCGACGCGGCCGGTCTCGGCGTGATACTGACCCTCGACGAGCATTCGCTGGTCGAGTTGGATGCCGTGTGTCGCGAGCCGATCGATGAAGGAGTTGGTGAGCTCCTCGCTGGTGGTCACCAGGTCGGTCGGGCCGCAGATGTGGCCGATGCGCCGATGGCCCAGCGACGTGAGATGGTCGGCGGCGATCTCGCCGGCCTGGCGGTAATCGCACACGACGCTGTGGAGACCCCACCGCTCGAAGGAGTTGTTGACGATCATCATCGGCTTGTTGGTGCCGTGAAACTCCTCCAGCCAGCGATGCTCCTCGGTGGCCCCGATGAAGAGGATGCCGTCCACGGAGCAGTCATCGAGGAGCGTCATGTACTCCTTGCGTTGCACGTACTCGCGCCGGGCGACCTCGAGGAGGATGCGATAGCCGCGACTGGCGGCGGCCTCGTAGATGCCTGAGATGATCTCACCGAAGTACACATCGGCGAAGGCGTTCTGCAGCGCGGGGACGAGGACCGCAAGCGTGTTGGCTCGGCGGTTGGGCAAGCCGCGCGCCAGACGCGACGGCGTGTAGGACAGCCGCTCCATCGCCGCGAGCACGCGCTTCCGCGTTGCCTCGCTGATCCGCTGGTCGTTGTTGTTGAGCACGAGCGACACCGTGGTCAGACTGACGCCCGACTCGCGTGCCACATCTCGGATGCTCGCTCGACCCTTCCCCATGCGGTGGAACCCCTGTCCGTTCGGATCATGTTTGTGCCCGCGGCCGCAATAGCCTCAGGTAAAACAGTTTACCAAAAACTGTGGCTGAGGCCAGCCTCGCGCGACACGATGGGATCCCCGGATGCCCGAGCGCCGTACCGAAGAATGTTGTGAGCGCGGCGCAAATTCCCTACTTGCACGAGCAGTCGGGGTGGATAGACTGTCTAGTAAAACATTTTACCTGCCGCGGCAGGCGGATTGAGCCCTGGGGGCGATCTCGGCACTATGGGACGGCCTGAGGCAGGCACTGAGCCGATAAAACGGGACCTGAGACCCGCATTCGAAACTGAGGTGAAGCATGAAGACAGGGAGTCACAAGAGGCGGCAGGGGAGGCGAGGCTTTACGCTCGTCGAGCTGCTGGTCGTCATCGCGGTGGTTGCGCTGCTCGTCGGCGTCCTCCTGCCCGCACTGCAGGGTGCCCGCCAGAGTGCCTTCCGCACTGGCTCGGCCAGCAACCTTCGACAGCTTGCCACGTTCATGCTCCTCTACTCCGAGGACTACAACCAGGCATTCCCCGTCCTGCCGGCGATCGACAGCAGCCAGCTGCTCAACCGGACGCCCAGCGAGCAGTCGCTCTTCCAGGAGCAGTGGGGTGCCTACGGCGGGTTCGCCGGTCTCTTCAGCCTGGAGCAGGAGAACCGCCCGAGTGGTTCCTTCGGCTACGAGAACCGCCAGTACCGCCGCTGGAGCACATCGTCCCAGCGGTGGGAGTTCCCCTCCGCGGGCATCGAGTCCGATCCGCTGATGGAGGCGTACATCGAGGATGCCGGTGACTACGAGGCGCTGCAGAACCCCGCCGATACGCTCGACGGCGGCGAGAACGGTACCCGCTTCCCGTCGGTTGCTCCCGGTGAGATCCGCGATCGGCGCGACGTCTGGTGGGGCAACATCAGCTACCTCTACATCGCTGGTATCCGCACCGATCTCGGCGCACCCGTGGTGCTGATGGGGGATGAGACCAACCACGTTGACGCCGGCAACACCACCGGTGGCGGCGATATCGGCGGTGACTTCTGTGGCACGATGCGCAACAACGCGGGCTGTAGCCTTGGCCAGGGCTACCTCGACGTAGACAACCACGGCGATTCCGGTGGCAACTTCGTCTACACCGATGCCCACGTCGAGTGGATCGAGTCGCAGCCCGTGCCGCGCGATCCCTCGCTGGACATCTCTTCGGGCCTCAACCCGCACGACGAAGTCTTCACCGAGATGATCCGCATCCTTCGCCGCAAGGGCGAGTTCCGCGAAGAGAACCCCACGGAACTCATCCAGACGATCGACTGATCAGTCGAACGATCATCGCTCAACTCCGGGCCGGCGCTGCGAAGCGTCGGCCTTTTTCATGTGTGTAGTCAGGAATCCACCATGCAGACTCCGTCACCTCCGTCGCGCGGGTTCACCCTCGTTGAGCTGCTGGTCGTCATCGCTATCATCGGCATCTTAGTGGCATTGCTTCTGCCTGCCGTGCAATCGGCACGCGAGTCCGCCAGAAGGACTCAGTGCAAGAACCACATTAAGAATCAGACGCTTGCGATTCTCACAAGCGAGTCAGCGATGCAAGAGCTGCCGAGCGGCTGGGACGGCCGCGGATTCGGTTGGAACTACTTCATCTTGCCTT
>JBCBTA010000302.1:0-4425 GCA_039818905.1 Planctomycetota bacterium | reverse complement strand
TCCAGCACCACGTTGTCGAAATCCACTTCGATACCGGGATCGTCCGGATCGCTCGGATCATCTTCGTTGAGGTTGATCAGACGAATCTCCAGCTCGCCGCCGATGCGCGGATCTCCAGCTTCGATCGTGACCTCGACGATGGACGTTCGGAACTCGCCTTCGGGTATGTCCAGCGAGTCGTCGTCCTCGTCGAGCAGCGCACCGCCGGCGAGGAGCTCCACCGCGTAACCGGGAAATGCATCGAGATCGAAAAAGTCGCCGTTGCTGCACGGCGGGACGGGACTCGCGCCCGATGCGATGTTGCCCACACCGACCGACAACCGGTAGGTGCGCGGCCCTTCCAGGTTCACCCCGAGGAACTGGCGGATGCCGAGCTCACCCAGCCCGATGCTCCCCTGAAAGAACAGCAATGCGACGTTGTCACCATCGGGGACCTGCCCCGGAAGGAAGTATGTCGTCGGACCGGGGTTCAGCACACCGAAGAAGTTGCCGCCGCCGGGAAACAGATCGTTGGGGTCGTACTCGACCCAGCCGGGCGGTATGCCGAAGACGTCGAAGCATCCGGCGCCTGCGGGCGTCTGCTCGAAGCTGTGATTGGCGATGGGGATCGACTGGGCCGAGGCCGTCGCCGGAATCCCCATGCTCAGCACCAGCAAGGCACGCATGTGCGGGGACATGGGGCTCCTTTCCGAGAATCTCCGCCCTCTCGATCGCCAGATCGAGCCTACCACCAATGCAGGCAGGATCAGCCTCCGATCGCCGGCGGCCACCAGAAACCATCGGCCGAATTCAGACGAATCCATCCGTGATGAAGATCTCCTTCGCCATCCCCGCACATGACGAGCAAGAGCTGCTTCCCTCGACACTTCAAGCGATTCATGCGTCGGCACAGGCAACAGGGTTGCCCTACGAGATCATTGTCGCCGACGACGCATCGACCGATGACACGGTGCGCGTCGCCCGGGAACACGGCGCGATGGTCATCTCCATTGATCGTCGGCAGATCGCCGCCGCTCGCAACGCCGCCGGACGCGCAGCCTCGGGCGACGTCGTCTTCTTCGTCGATGCCGACACGCGCGTCAGTCCGGATGTCGTCCGCGATGGCATCGCCGCGATCGAGACCGGCGCCATCGGCGGCGGCTTCCTCACGTCTTTCGACGGACGGATTCCGCTCTACGCCCGCGTGCTTCTCCCGGTCGCCCTGACCCTGTTTCGCTTCGCGGGCGTGACGGGTGGTGCAACCATGTTCTGCACGCGCGAGGCGCTCGACGCAGTCGGCGGTTGGGATGAGACGCTCTTCGCCAGCGAGGAGATCACCTTCGCGAGGGAACTGAAGCGGCACGGCCGCTTTATCATCCCGCGTTCGAAGATCGTGACATCCGGACGGAAGCTGCGCGACTACTCGGGGCTGGAGGTCTTCGGCCTCGTGCTCAAGCTCGCATGGCGCGGCCGCAAGGGTGTGCGTCAGCGCGACGGACTCGAATTGTGGTACGGGCCACGAACGCGCTCTGACACGCCGACGCCTTCCGCCTAGCGCGTCTTGCTCGCACGATACCCGCTGTGCTGCAGCGAGCTTGGTTGCGCTCCGGACACGCGCGACGCGCTGTACACCGGCTGCGAAAGACTCGGTGGACGCGATGCACGTGGCTGCGGCGTCACGCCCGGTGTCTGCACGGGCTGGGCACGGGCAACGCGTGGGACGGCATTGGTCGGGCCCTGCTGCTTCCGCACCGCCGCCGCGGTTCCGGCGTTCGAGGGGCTCGTCCGTGTCGGATCGAAGTACTGCTCACGATCCAGCGTGTACCGCTGGTAGATCTGATACGTCGAGTCGTTGAACGCGTTGGCGCGGTTGTAGACCATCTGACCGGTCCGCCGGCTGACCGTGTACAGCTCCGTACCCATGGTCGGCTCGGGGCGGGCGGCGTTGCGGCCGTTGCCGCGTACGTCCAGATTCGCATCGAGGGCATACTGCGCCAGACCCACCGAGCCGAAGCCCAGGGCCAGCAGCATCGCCAGCTTGATCGTGCCACGCATTACTTGATCCCCACAAGCGTCACATCGACGATGATCGTCTCGTTCGGACCAATCTGCGGCGGGCGACCCGCGAGGCCAAGGGCACGCTCCGGCGGGATCGCGACGATCCAGCGGGCACCGGGGCGCATCAGCCGCAGCACTTCACGACCACCGGGGAGCATGTTCTCGACGCGCAGGTCTTCCCGCACGTCGCTGAACGCGGGGCGACCATCGATCAACTCGGCGCTGAAGGAGATCGTGACGATGTCCTCATCCGCCGGCTGCCGCCCTTCACCGGGCTCGATCACGCGGTACTGCACGCCGCTGGGCAGCGTGGTCACACCATCGACCTCGCTGAACTCGGCATGGAAGGCGACGCTGCGCTTGAGGTTCGATGCCGCACGCGTCCGGAAGACCGGGTCTTCCTGCATCCGTGCTTCGGCCAGTCGCGCGAGCACTTCGCGCTCCAGCGCGGAGAGGATCTGCTGCATGTCCACGGGGTCGATGGCGGGCTGCTGGCGCCGCACGGCATCACGGAATCCGGCGATCAGCGACTCGGGGTCGATCGCCACGCGATCCTCCGCCATCCGCTGCAGTGCGTTGACGCCGAGATCGTGCCCGATGGCGTAGTTGCGGTCCTTGGGCGAATGCACCGAGCCCGCGGGCGCGGCCACGGCTCCGATGACGAGTGCGGTCGTCGCGGCAAGACCGATGAGTGAAGTCTGACGAAGCTGCATGATCTTCTCCTTGCGGCGACCCGACACAGCCGGATCGCGGCATCGACGGTAGCATCATGCTTCCGGCACATGCGGAGAGTGGAAGCATGGGGTTGAGCCGACAGATCGTACTGATCCTCGTCATAGTAGTGCTGGCGGCACTCATCGGCTGCGGCGGCTCACAGAATGCCGCCAGCGCCGAGCGTCAGCAGCGCATCGGGCCCGGCCGCGTCACCCCCGAGCAGATCCAGTCCGAGGTCATGGCCTTCACGGACAACTACCTCGCGCTGGTGCAGCCGGTGCTGGATCGCTTCATCCGCAAGTCCGAGACGCCCGCCGACCGCCGCTTGTATCACAGCATCAAGGTCGAAGTCGTGCAGTCCTCCACGTCAATCGCCTCCAGTGCGAACCCGCTGGTCGCCATGCTCGACATGACCGTGATGGTCGCGCTGCAGCGCCGCACCGCAGAGACCTTCGCGGGAGACGATCCCATGATGCGGGACGTCAATGACGAGTTGATCCGCGTCCTGACGACGCTCGAGCAGTCGATGTGGGAGCTGACGGGGCGGGCCCTCAATCCGCCTGAGCAGGAAGGCCTGCGCCAGATCATCGACGCCATCTGGGAAGAGTTCGGGGGTGGCGGCTTCCGCATCAGCTGGATCCGTGCCAGTGAGTTCGCCGGAGCCCGCCAGAGCAGCGTCGTCAGCGTGCAGGGCGGCGGCAACCTCTTCCAGCTCTTCTATCTCGATCCACTCGCCGGCCTCAGCCCCGCTGCAAAGGAGATCGCACAGTCACGCCTGCTGGGCGAACGTGTCTTCTTCTTCGCCAAGCGCCTCCCGGAGATCGTGAACCTGCAGTTGGAGGAGGTCCTGCTCTCCACCGCCGAGCTCCCCGAGTTTCAATCGACCATCGAAGCTGCCGATCGCGCAAGCCGAGCGGCGGATCAGGCGAGTCAACAGCTCAGTGAATTGCCGCAGATCATCGACGAGCAACGCACCGCGGCGATCGAGCAGGCGTCGGAGAAGCTCACCGTGGAGCGCGAGGCCGCCATCGACCAGATGTTCGAAGGCGTCGCGGCCGAGCGCGAGGCCATCATCACGCGACTCGAGCAGAACGAGCAGCAAATGAGCGCACTGCTGCGCGAGGCCCGTCAGACCGTCGAGGCGAGTACCGCGCTGTCGGAGTCCGCAACGGTGACCGCGCAGGCCGCCACCGCCCTTGCCAATGCGATCACCGAGATGAAAGGACCGCCCCGCCCTGACAAGCGGCCCTTTGACATCACCGAGTATCAGGCGACCGTCGAGTCCGCGACCCGGACGGTCGAGGAGCTCAACGCGCTCACCTCGTCCATCGAGTCCATCCTTGACTCACCCGGCTGGGAAGAACGAGGCGCCCAGATCGGCGAGGTCGCTGAACATGGCAATGCCCTGGTTGATCGCATCTTCTGGCGCTCGATCGTGGTCGTTGTGGTGGCGCTCTCGGGGCTTGGCGTCCTGATCTTTCTGCGTGCCAAGATGGGTCGCCCGGCCTGACCCCTGCCGGTGGACGTGTGCCTAGCATTGGCCCGTGTCCACCTCACACCCACAGCCAGTCGCGTGCAGACCTGAGGCGTACAGCTTGTTCGCCGAAGCACTGCCGCGGATCAGCACGACGCGCGGCCTCGTGGAGGCAGCCGTCGCGGTTGCGGCGCACGAAC
>JBCBTA010000301.1:0-4439 GCA_039818905.1 Planctomycetota bacterium | reverse complement strand
CGCGGCAGCAGGGCTGGTAAGGGCGAGTGTTGCCGCACCCGTGAGGATGCCCGTGAGGACTGCCAGGATCGGTCGAAGCGTCATGGACCAAGCTCCCTTGCGAATCTTCGGTTCCGCGTTCGTGTCTCAGCCAGCCTGTACCGTGGGCCCGCTCCCGAGGGGCAACGGCTGGGACGGGCATGTATTGCACCCGATGACACGACATTAGCGCCCGAACGCTGGCTCGTCTCGCCAGTTGGGGGCGGTCTCCCGCTCGGGCAGCCTGGATCGCTGGTCCTCGGTGAGCGTCTCGCGAAGACGGGTGTAAAACCGCTCGTCCAGCTCCTTCTTGGCATCCGCCTGCTCACGAACCTCCTTGCCGCCGCCGCTGTTCATCAGCATGTCCATCAGACCGGCGTCTGACTGCCATGCCTTCAGCGCCTCGGCCCACTTGGCCCGGACCATGTCCGCCTCGCGGTCGTATTCCGACTGCAGACCCTCGATCTGGTCCACCTGCTCGGGGGTCAGATCGCTGATGTCCAGCGCTGTACGGAAGCCATCCTCGGCGTACGACGACGCGTACACCTGCGGCATGGAGCGCCGGTTGAACTCATCGGTCATCTCCTCGGCTTCCTCGCCCTCCAGCAGCAGCGCGAGCTTCCGCGCGTAGCGGTCGTTGATGTCGCGCACCTTGACCTGCGACTCGCGGCCCTTGTCGAAGAGCTCCATCTGCATGGTCTGCAGCGCGGTCATATCGGCACCGGAGTCAAACGCCTCCATCACCTGTTCGATCGACTCCTGGTTCAGCTTCCATCGCTCTCGAAGCAGCTGATCCAGCTCGACCTCGTACCGGTCCATCTCCGCGCGCATCGCCTCCGACGGCTTCGCCCCCCCAAGCTCGTCATACACCAGCTCCACGAGGTCAACCGACGCGCCGGAGACGACGTTGTTGCCTTCATCAAGCAGGTTGTAGCGACGGTTCAATCGCTCGAAGCGCGGCCACTGCTCCGCCTGCTCATCGCTGAGCGTGAGCTTGAGGTCGTCGAAGAACGAATCGCGCAACTTCGCCCGATACTCGTAGAACTCCAGCGCCTTGCGCTGGATGTCGATCATCACCGAGATATCGCCGGAAGACTGCGCCTCTTCCTGTGCCGACCGAATGATGTCGCGCAGACGCTGGGCCGCCTCGGCGTGCTCACCCTGGTAGCTGGAGAGCAGATCCTCGAGGACCGCGGTCTGCGTGTCATCCGCGTCGATCATCTCAGCCAGACGCTCGATCTGCGATCCGGTCACCGCCGGATCCAGCATCTTCTGAAGACCATTCATCTGTGCCGATGCCGGGCTCGCGACCGCAAGCGCAGCCAGCCCGACGATGCACAGCCCGAATCGATACAACCAAGTCCGCGTTACGTCACGCCTCACGATTCACCTCCTTGCCCAAGCCGGCACAAGCGTGTCAGACCCTCACAAGATCCTTCCGCCCCGAACGCCGGAAGTTTCGCCTCACCTCGGAAATGGGACCTCCAAGATGAAAGTTCGCCTGCGCGGGGACATGTCAGCCCTCACCCGCAAGCTCGGCCCCTCGCTCGCGGGCCGCCTCGATCGCTCGCACCATCATCGCGCCGAAGCCGGCGTCTTCCAGCACCTGGATCGCCGCGGCTGTCGTGCCACCGGGGCTCGTCACGGCGCGCCGGAGGGTTGCCGCGTCCATCTCACGGCGCTCAAGGAGTGCTGCCGAACCCGCGAGCGTTGCGCGGACCATGGCGTCGGCCTCCTCGCTGCTGAATCCCATCTGCTCGCCGGCGCACTGCATCGCCTCCGCCAGTGCGAAGACGTATGCCGGGCCTGACCCGGCCAGGGCCGTGAAGGCATCCATCATCGATTCCGATGTCCGCCACACGGCACCAACCGCACCGAAGATCCGCTCCGCGAGTGCCGTGTCCTCCTCCGTGGCCCCCGCGCCCGGAGCGATCGCCGAAGCCCCCTTCCCGATCTGCGCGGGGGTGTTCGGCATGATCCGCACGAGGCGGCAACCGCCGCCCAGCGCCGCCCGGATCCGCTCCGACGTCGCACCCGCGAGGATCGACATCACCAGGCGATCCTCCAGCGGCATCGCCCGCGCCTGTTCGGCCACGCGCTCGAGCATCTGCGGCTTCACCGCCAGCAGCAGTGCGTCCGACGGATCGAGGGCCGCGGCCAACGCCGGGGTGTCGGCCACAGCCTGCACGCCCATCGCCTCGAAGATGCCTCGTCGAGCGGCATCCGGCTCGCTGACGAGCCAGCGATCGACCTCGAACGCTCCGCTGGCAACACAGCCCTCGATGATGGCTCTGGCCATGTTGCCGCCGCCGATCACCGCGATTCTTGGCTCGCCCATCTGCGCCTCCGGGCCGCTCTGTTGCCCCTGATCGGAGGCGGGAACGGTCTCCCCGGGTACACTACGGGGTTTCAGCAAAGCCCGCGCACCCACCATGGCACTGACATACACGCTCGAATTCGAGAAGCCGCTCACCGAGATCGACGCCCAGATCCTCGCGCTCGAGACCGGCGCACCTGCAGGCACGGACCTCACCAAGGAGGTCGGTGAACTGCGAAAGACCCAGCAGCAGCTCCTGCGCAAGATCTACAACGGCCTCACGCCGTGGGACACGGTACGCGTGGCACGGCACCCCAACAGGCCGCAGTTCCGCGACTACGTGTCGATGCTGTGCAAGGACTTCTGCGAACTGCACGGCGACCGCCGCTTCGGCGACGATCCCGCCATCGTCACCGGCTTCGGACGCATCGGCTCGGTCAAGTGCCTGCTCGTCGGACACCAGAAAGGGCGCGATACGCAGGAGAAGCTCGCGTGCCACTTCGGCTGCGCGCACCCGGAGGGGTATCGCAAAGCCCTGCTCAAGATGAAGCTCGCCGAGAAGTTCTCCGTCCCCATCGTGACGCTCGTCGATACACCCGGCGCCTACCCCGGCATCGGCGCTGAGCAGCGCGGCCAGGCGGAGGCGATCGCGGTCAACCTGCGCGAGATGTCGCGACTGAAGACGCCGATCATCAGCGTGATCGTGGGAGAGGGCGGCTCGGGCGGCGCGCTTGGCATCGCCGTGGCGGACCGCGTCGCCATGCTCGAACATGCGTGGTACTCGGTCATCAGTCCCGAGGGATGCGCTGCGATTCTGTGGAAGACCGCCAACGAGCAGACCAACAACGCGGCAGCTGAGGCGCTGCATCTGACGGCCAAGGACAACAAAAAACTCGGCATCATCGACGGCATCATCAAGGAGCCCGTCGGCGGAGCCCACCGCGACCCGGCCAAGACCGCCGAGAACCTGCGCCGGTGGATTCTCGATCAGCTCACCGAACTGCGCCGCGTCAAGCCCGCGTCGCTGCCGGCCCGGCGGTATGACCGCTTCCGGGCACTGGGCAAGTTCACGGAGCGCACGCCGCGTTCGAGCGAGTCGTCCACCAACGCATCGTGAATTGACTCACCTTCCCACGCGACCTAAACTTGCCGATTCTTTTGCCGGCAGAGTTTCGCTAAGTCCTTTTTAGGACAGCACTTAGCTCAGAACGGAGCGCGCCGTGGCCAAGCAGGCCCGCAAGACGTCGTCCAAGACCAAGAAAAAGACCGGGAGCACGCGCGCCGCGGCGTCGAAACCGCGCGCCGCCGCCTCGAAGAAGAAGACGGCTTCCAAGAAGAAGACGTCCGAGAAGACCACCAAGAAGGTGACGTCGAAGGCGGCAACCAAAAAGACGACTTCCAAGAAGGTCGCCAAGAGCGCGCCTTCCAAGTCCACCAAGAAGAAGACCACCGTCAAGAAGGCTCCGGCGAAGAAGACGTCAAAGAAGACGACGAAGAAGACCGCGTCCAAGGCGTCCACGTCGAAGAAGACGACCAAGAAGACGTCGGCCAAGTCCGACGCCAAGTCGGCGGGCAAGACGACCAAGACAAGCGGCAAGTCTGGTGCTGATCGCTTCCGGTCGCCCTTCGCCAGCAGCACGAAGACGAGCCGCGCCGCGGCTGCCAAGCTCGCCGCCGCCGCGGGCCTCTCCGGCGTACGTTCGGCCGCCACGACGACGAGCACGTCCAAGACCTATCGCAAGCTGACCAAGACGCCGCTCAAGCCGGCGCAGATCGCCGAGTTCCGGCAGATGCTCATCGAAAAGCGGGCCCAGATCGTCGGCGACGTGACGTCGATGGAGAACGAGGCGCTCGGTGGCAACGGCGGTTCGCTCAGCCACCTCCCACAGCACATGGCCGACCAGGGCTCGGACACGTTCGACCAGTCGCTCAACCTCGACCTCGCGGCATCCCAGCGCCGTCTGCTCGAGGAGATCGACGGCGCTCTCGAACGCATCGAAGCCAACACCTTCGGCATCTGCGAACTGCTCGGCAAGCCAATCAAGATCGAGCGGCTCCGCAACACGCCGTGGGCACGATTCTCCATCGAAGCTGCGCGCGAGTT
>JBCBTA010000300.1:0-4447 GCA_039818905.1 Planctomycetota bacterium | reverse complement strand
GTGCGCATCGTCTACAGCAAGGGGACGATCATCTCCGCCGAAGTCGCTTTGGGCTACGGCGTCGGACGGCACCGCATCGAGCCGCTGCTGCTGGAAGCCGCCGAGCATGCAGGGCTGGAAGATCCCTTCGTGTGGATCATGGATCTCAAGGATCATGTGGTCGTCTATCGCATCGCCGGCCTGCTCGAGAACGTCAAGGGCCTGATGTCCGTCCGCTCCAAGCTGCGGGCCTGCGTACTGGACACGCTGCACGCCAAGGGCATCGAGATCGCGTCGCCCAGCCTGATGATCCAGCGTCGAGGCACGCTCGAGGATGTCGAACTCCCCAAGAGCCCGCCGCCGCCGCCACCCCCGCCCTCGGAGGACTCCCACGTCGAGGACCGCCTCTTCGACAAGGCCGAGGAAGCGGCACGCCTGGGCGAGCTCAACGCTGAGCGCGATCGGCTCAAGGACCGCCTCAGCCAGATCAAGAGTGGCAAGGACCCTGAGACGGGCGACGCCCTTCCCGATGGCGAGGCAGAGCGAGTGCAGGCCCAACTCGCCGAGACCGAGCGGCTGCTGGAGGAGGCTGAGGCCGCACGGGAAGCCGCAAAGAAGGACACCAAATCGGACGATGCTGAAGGGGCGTCCGGGCCGACCTGAGCGGACGCAGGGGTCGAGATTGCCGACCCGCCACCGGCCGCGCTTGATTCGCCCGGGCAAGCGGCTACATTCACTCTCCCGGCCGAGCCCGACGGGTCAGGTCCGGGAACGACATCCCGTTTCCCCGATAGCTCAATGGTAGAGCGAGCGGCTGTTAACCGCTAGGTTGTAGGTTCGAGTCCTACTCGGGGAGCTTTCAGCCGGCCCGCGAAAGCGGGCCGGTTTTGTTTGACGAGTCAGGCGGGCCCAAGCCGCCGGTATGGCTGCCGCAAGCGGCTGACTTCGCGGAACTGGCGGCGGCGGGCAAAGGCTGGCCAACTCTCTGTTCCGGCAAGTGCATCGGGCGGTCGATCGCGACGCTGGGCGTTCCGGTCCGGCACTTGGCCGAAACTCTCAAACTCCCTGCGACTCTCGGTTAGCGCGTTCCGCGATTGAACCGAGGGTGCCGGTCGGGGGTGAAGATGACTGTCCACGTACAAATTGCGAGTGTCGGTTGGTCCCACTTGGCGAGAGCGAGCGGCCGTGCGCCCTTTGCGACGGGAAGGCCCGCACGAATCCTTCGGCTCGTCTGCCCTCTGGTTGATTCCAGAACGCTTCCTGACCGAACCGCAAAGGCGCTTGCAAGGCCCTCAACGTCATGTTCGTGGTGACCGCGTCGTGAGGTACGAGCAGGTACTTCCACGGCTTCCCGTCAATGCTCTCAGCGTAGCTTGTGGCTTGTCCACACCACTCGACAGCCGCATCTCGCTTGGCGACGAAGTCGGGCTGATACTGCTGGTGATTCCCGCCCATGAGGTAGTAGATCTGGAACTGCCCTTTCGCCGGACGGAACCACTTCAGTGAGCCACGATCTACGATAACCGGCAGCTTTCGCTCGGTATCCGACTGGAATTTCTGCACCGGGTACAGGTCTCGCCGGTGAAGATCACCGGAGGCTCCACGCGACCTCCGCGATCTCCCTGAACACGTACGTCGGGTGTTTGGCGTGAAGTCGATAATCAGGTTGTTGTAGATGGTCAGGTTTGGCGCAAGCACGAAGAAGTCTCGCACTTGCCCCGCCCAGTACTCGTTCGCTGGAACCCGAAGAAACACGAGCCGTAGAGACACCGGCGGCTTGACCGAAGCTGGTCACGGGATAGACCGGAACTGCCCTTCGGCCGAACGACGACACGCATCCGGGTTTGCTCGCTCACCATCGGACGCGAAAACTAGTCCTGCTCAATGCAGATGGGAGCAAACATGGCAAGCAAGAGAATCAGAAGAACAACTCTCGCGAGTCGGCTTGCGTTCTTACTGGCCCTGATGACGTTCCACCTGCCCCACACCCGAGCTCAATCGCCGGAATCAGACAACACGCTCGTGATAGGCAGCAGGCCTCCAGCACTCAAGGTTGCCGGCTGGATCAGTGGCGAGCCCATCACATCATTCGAGCCGGGCGGAACATACGTCGTTGAGTTCTGGGCGACTTGGTGTGGACCGTGCATCCGCAGCATCCCGCACTTGTCAAAACTCGCGGAGACGTACAGGGACGATGGGCTGAAGGTCGTCGGCGTCAGCGTGTGGGAGCGCGACTGGTCCGGAGTCGCGCCGTTCGTCGAGCGGATGGGCGATGATATGACCTACTCGGTCGCATACGACGGCGAACAGGGCGTGATGGCGAACGACTGATCCTCGCCGCCGACCGCACGGGCATTCCGTCCGCTTTCATCGTGCATGATCAACTGGTAGCGTGGATCGGTCACCCGATGGAGATGGGCGAGCCACTCGAGCAGATCATCGCGGGCACGTACGATCACGAGGGCGCTCGTGAGAAGGCGACGCGCGATCGTCGGCTCCGGGCGAAGCATGAGGTGGCGATACGGTCGATCCACGACAAGATCTCCGTTGGCGAATTCGAGGCTGCGATTGTCCAGCTCGACGAGCTCATTGCCATCGACGGCGAGGTGTTCGCTGACCTCACGGAAACCAAGATCAACCTGCTCACCCATCAGGTCGGTGATCTCGACCGAACCTACACCTATGTTCGCGAGTTACAGACCAACGTCTACAAGAACAACCGATGGATGCTCCACGCGCTTGCGCAGATGATCCTGAGCACCGAGCCTTTCTCGGAAGACCGCGATGTCGTGCTCGCGCTTCGTCTCGCGGAGCGCGCCAATGAGCTCAGCAGCGGCGAGGACCCGTCGGTGCTCGAGACGATCGCCTTGGCGGAGTCCATGCTGAGAACCGCCGAACAGCACGGCACGGCGCAGTCTCGGCCCGCCAAGCCGGGCGACGCCCACGGAGGCTCGGGTCGGGCGACTCCGAACGCAGCGGCGCCCGCGTCCCCAGCGATCGACCCGAAGTCGGTGTGGGATGCCGGCGTGCGTCTCGGGGAGCAGATCGATGAGCACGGCTACCGTGCGATTGTCCTGGAGTCTCAGGTCGCCCAAGACGGAACGGAGACGCCTCTGTTCCTCTATCTCGTTGAAGTCTCAGCAGATCACGGCGTGTTCAGGGGCTACCGCACATACAAGCACCGGAGCGAGCCCGAGGGACCGCCTCGGATCGATCCAGAGACATTCGAGCGTCAAGCCCACGTGTGGTCCGGACGTCTGGACGAGTTCCCGCAGACGACAGCACAGCGGTTGACCGAATCGGGCTGGCTCTTGGAGAGCGTCAATGGTCAGCGGATCCAAACCCGCGGAAGCGAGGTCTCAACCCCCGAGCCATCCTTCACGGTCGCCTCGCTCGCCTTTCGGCCGAGCCTACGGGCGCCGTCGCGCTGGATCGCGTCGCCCCAGATTGAAACAGTGGCGTCCGACGAGTCTGACGGCGCAGCATTCCGAATCAGGGGCAGGCTCCCGAGCGAGAACGCGACGGCGCTTCCGAACATCAAACAGAGAGTTGCCGAGCTTCATTTCGATGCAGATCCACCGCTGCTTCGCTGCTTCCGCATCACCGGGGATCCCACGGGCGAGTACGAGGTGTGGGAACTCGAGCGGCGCATCGTTGAGACACAAGCGTTCCCGGGTCTTGGAGTACCGGTTCCGGCAGTGCTGGAGACTTTCGAGCGATTCGGAGAGAAGGCTCACATCTTGTCCGAGCGGCGCAAGATCCGCGTTGTGTTCCTGCCTTGATGCACGATGCGGATATCCTGCGGTCTTGTGGATGAATCGGGGCAGAGCGGGCAGCTTCTCCAAATGGTCTCCTGACGGGTGTTGAACGATCTCCGCGAGACCAACCCGCCCGTCGCGACGGATCTGCCTTTTTGAAACGGTTCCGATCGGGGAGATTGCCAGGCCCGTGTTCAGAGGGAGCGGGCCTGTCTGTTTGTGAAGTGCCACCCTGAACGGCTTCTGGTCAGCCGCTTGAGAGGCGCCGTGAGAGCTCGCGAGGGCCGGGTGTGGCTCGCTTTGGACTCAATCCTCGCGGATCACACCTCACTGCCGACGACTCGATCAGAGCATCAGCGGCGATCCATCTGCTGCGACCGGCTCGTCCTCCCGCTCGTGCACGAAGTGGAACTTCACATTGAGGTGAATGGACCCCGTCAGGACCGCCTCTCCGATCTCGATCTCACAAACGACCGGGATCTCATGAATTGTTGGTTCCTCACCACGCCGCAACGCGGCATTGTTCTCTCGCAACTGCTCGAGGAGCGCGAGGTGCTCGGCACGGTCCTGCCCCGTCGCATCCTCCCAGCGCTCGTCGTTGATGCAGGCCTCGGCGGATGCGATGAGCATGTCGGCACCGTCAAACCATCCGGCGTTCATCGCCGTCGCCGCGAAGTAGGTGCCCGCGAGCGAGCCGACGATGATGTCCC
>JBCBTA010000299.1:0-4455 GCA_039818905.1 Planctomycetota bacterium | reverse complement strand
CCTTCTTCCACAACGCGACGCCGTTCAACTGGTTCAACCAGTTCTCTGGCTTCTCGCCCTTCAACAGCTTCTTCCCGCAGTCGTTCAACAGCTTCGGCAGTGGCCAGGGCTTCCCGCAGTTCGGCGGCTTCCCGTGGAACTTCGCCACGTCCTTCCCCTTCAGCGCTCCCTTCGGCTGGAACTGGAACGCCCAGAACTTCAGCAGCGAGCAGCAGAATGGCGCCGAGAACAACGGCCAGCCGAGCGGCCGCGTCGCCTACCCCTTCCCCTTCGGCGGCTACGCGCCGTTCGTCGTGGTGAACCCGCAGGGTCAGCAGCAGGCTGCCTGAACCCGCGCATGCTCCGACTCTCCTGATGCGGGGTGGCCCTCGGGCCGCCCCGTTGTCGTTTTCTGCGGCAGCATGTCCCGTGATGGACACGTCCGGACCTTGCGTGTCCATGGGGATGTCCACACAATGCCGGATCCGTCGCGACGGGCGGGGGCGCACCATGCTCCGCCCCTCTCACCAGAGGTCCTCGAGTGATCCTTGCCCTCCTCGGCGCAGCGCTGATTGGTGTCAGCCTCGGACTGCTCGGATCCGGCGGCTCGATCGTCACCGTGCCGCTGCTGGTGTATGTGGTCGGTCACAGCGAGAAGGCGTCCATCGCCGAGTCGCTCGCGATTGTGGGGATCATCAGCCTCTTCGGCGCGATCATCCGGGCCCGTGCGCACGAGGTGGACTGGCGCAGCGTGGTCATCTTCGGACCACTCACGATGGTGGGGGCGTTTGCCGGCGGCGCACTGTCTGACTTCCTGGCCGGACCCGTGCAGTTGCTGATTCTCGGCGTGATCATGCTCGGTGCGGCGGTGCTGATGGCACGCCCGCCGAAGCTCGAGACGGCAGGTGAGCAGAAGACCTCCGGCATCACGGCTCTCGGTGCCGCGGGCCTCGGCGTCGGCATCGTGACCGGCCTCGTGGGTATCGGTGGCGGATTCATGATCGTGCCCGCCCTGGTGCTCGTTGGGGGCCTGTCGATGCAGCGAGCCATCGGCACCAGCCTGACGCTGATCTTTCTCAACTGCATCGCCGGATTCGCCAGTCACCTGCGCGTGCTCGACTCCTCCGAGACGGTCATCGACTGGGCGACGATCATCATCTTCGGCATGCTGGGCGTTGCCGGAAGCGTTGCCGGCCGCTCCATCGGCAAGCGGCTGAACCAGAAGACGCTTCGACGTATCTTCGCCATTTTCATCCTGCTCATCGCCATCTGGATGCTCATCCGTGAGTCAATGAAGCTCTGGGGATGAGCGGTACCATGCGTTCATGGCCATCGAGGTCCATCACGGCGACAACCTGCCGATTCTTCGGGGATTCGAGTCGAGCAGCTTTCCGCTGATCTACATCGACCCGCCCTTCAACACCGGACGCACCCAGTCGCGCACGCGGACGCGAAGTGTGCGTGATGATGACGGCAACCACACGGGGTTCAAGGGGCAGCGGTATCGCACTGAGTGCGTGGGAGAGTCGTCGTACGACGACGCCTTCGATGACTACCTCGGGTTTCTCGAGCCGCGGCTGCGCGAGCTGCATCGACTGCTGACGCCCGAAGGCAGCCTCTTCGTGCACCTCGATCCCCGTGAGTCGCACTACGCCAAGGTCTGTCTCGACGGCATCTTCGGTCGCGACTGCTTCATGAATGAGATCATTTGGGCGTATGACTACGGAGCGCGAACCACCAAGCGCTGGTCGGCCAAGCACGACGTCATCCTGTGGTACGCGCGCGATCCGAAGCAATACACCTTCAATTTCGATGAGATGGACCGCATCCCGTACATGGCACCGGGGCTCGTGACGCCTGAGAAGGCGGCTCGTGGAAAGACGCCGACCGACGTCTGGTGGCACACCATCGTCAGTCCGACGGGACGCGAGAAGACCGGCTATCCGACACAGAAGCCGCTGGGCATCCTGGAGCGCATCATCAAGGTGCATTCGCACGAAGGTGATTGTGTGCTGGATTGCTTCGCCGGCAGCGGCACGACGGGTGAGGCAGCCGCGCGACTTGGGCGCTCGGCGGTCCTGATCGATGCGAGTGACGAGGCGATTCGCGTCATGGGGGAGCGACTCGCGGCATGCGGCATCGCGCACGGCGATTTGAGCCGTGATTCCTCGGTGTGATCTAAGTCTTGACACATCAAACGTTCAGGCATTTCCGTGCGACCGGCAGGACATGTCAGCCACTCCAAACGGGGGACGTCAAGCTTGCCCGTTGGATATCGCGGATTAGGGTGTCATTGCACAGTGAGTGGTGAGGAGTCTGTCGGCCGCCGCACAACGGTCGATCCTCGCGACATGTGAGGTTGATTGCGATAGACGCTGTACGTGCGCGATGTGCGCGGACGGCGCTGTATCGCACGAGGAGAGAGTCATGGTTCGAATGCTGTCGTGCGCGCTTGTTGTGGCGTGGTCTGCCGTGCATGCCCACGGGGCGATGCTGCCTGTTCAATGGGACATCAATGCCACGATCGTCGGTGTCACCGGTCCGCTGCCGGAAGGGGAGCTGGAGAATCTCGACGTCGGCTGGTCCGTTCGTCTGTCGCTCCAGATTGACGGCCTCGGTGAGCTGGAGCCGCTCGTCGCCACCGAGGAGGAATTCGGCGAAGCACGTCGATCGCTCTTCCTCGCGGGGGCGTTCGAGGCAGAGTTCGCGGACAATGATGACCTTGACGGCTATCTGCTCGTTGGGGCCGGCAACAACATTGACGGTTCATACCTGCCTCGAAACTTCGAGGGCGGCGACGAAGCCGACCATCGCCTGGGTGATCTGCCGCTGTTCCGGTCCCGGACGGACGACACCTTTGATCTGTTCTTCGGCTACTTCGGCACGTCTGACCTTCTGTCCTCCCTGGAGGACTTCATCACCGCGCCGGACATCGACAATGAGCCAATCCTCGGCGCCGGCATGGCGCTCTCGTTCCAGAACGGGACCAACGCGTTCGCATCTATCTCCTCTTGGGAGACGACGGACATCCCTGCGCCGGGCATTGCTGCGGTTGCCGTGGTGGGTGTCGCCGCGTCGATGTTCCGACGCGTGGTGCAGCGGAGCTAACGCCGGCTTTCCCCAACACCCCCGCCTGGATTCGAACCAGGGACCTGCGGATTAGAAGTCCGCTGCTCTATCCAGCTGAGCTACAGGGGCACTGCAGGCGATTGTAGCGGCCTTGTCCGCGCGGCCGTCGGTATGCTCTCGGCCATGAGCATTCGACTGCTGTCCATCGCGTGTGCGTGTCTGGTCGCCGCAGGTAACGCCGCTGCTGACGACGGGCGCATCCGCGTGGCGACGTTCAACGTCGAGGATCTTCGCGTCAACGACTTCCTGGAGCCCGGGCCGCGTGTTGATGCGCTCGCTGCGATCATCCAGCAGCTCGATGCCGACATCCTGCTGCTGAACGAGGTCGAGGTGCAGGAGATCCGGCGCATGGTCCCGATGCAGCCGGGAGAGCGCCAGGAGCTTGGTGAGACCGTCATGTACTTCTCTGCCGGCAAGTTGCTCGCCGAGCGCGTCGCGGCGGAGGCTCAGTGCGATGGATGCACGCCGATCAACTATGTGGCGTACGTCCATGCCACCAACACCGGGAAGCCGTCGGGCTTCGATCTGGACAACGACGGCCTCGTGGATGAGACACCGGGTGATCCGACATATGGCGGCGATGCGCTGGGGTGGGGCACCATCCCGGGACAGTACGGCATGACGCTGCTCGTCCGCGAGGGTATCGAGATCCTCGAGTCCGATGTCCGCACCTTCCAGACGTTCCTGTGGAAGGACATGCCGGGGGCGCTGCTGCCGCCGGGTGTCGCGGCCGATGGCACCGTGGATCCTGCATCGACGTGGTACGCCGAGGAGGAACTCGACGTCGTCCGTCTGAGCAGCAAATCGCACTGGGACGTGCCGGTCAGGCTGCCCGATGGGCGGGTGCTGCATCTGCTGTGCAGCCATCCGACGCCGCCCGTCTTCGACGGGCCGGAGGATCGCAACGGCAGGAGGAACCACGACGAGATTCGCTTCATCGGCGAGTACATCGACGGGGCCGACTGGATCGTCGATGACACGGGCGGACGAGGCGGGCTCGCGCCCGACGCCTCCTTCGTGATCCTCGGTGACCTCAATGCCGACCCCACGCGGCGGTCAGAGCGGATGCCCATGCGTCGATGGCTCCTGGGCAACGATCGAGTGAACGCCGAAGTCGTTCCGACCAGCGACCTGGAAGTCGAGGGTCTGGAGCCCGTGGACACCGCTCGATTCCGCCTGCGGGTCGATTACGCCCTGCCGTCATCGGACCTGGCAGTGGTGGGATCTGGCATCTGGCGGCGGGCTCCTGGCGAATTCCCCAGTGACCACTATCCGATCTGGATCGACCTGGCTCCGGTGGGCGACTGAGCGGGATCGTTCCTTCCCGGCAGGAACTGCTGCTGTGTG
>JBCBTA010000298.1:0-4459 GCA_039818905.1 Planctomycetota bacterium | reverse complement strand
CTCGCGGTCGTAGTCGCTGGAGGCGTGCTCGATCTCGCGGCGGATCTGCTCGACGCGCGACTGGATGTCCTTGGTCGAGCCTGCGCCCTCCAGGATGATCGTGTTGTCGGCGTCGATCTCGATCTTCTTGGCCATGCCGAGATCGCTGATCTTGACCTGGTCCAGCTCGATGCCGAGATCCTTCATCACAGCCTCACCACCGGTGAGCACCGCGATGTCCTGCAGCATGGCCTTGCGGCGATCGCCATAGCCCGGGGCCTTGACCGCCGCGACCTGCAGCGTGCCGCGCAGCTTGTTGATGACCAGCGTGCTCAGCGCCTCGCCGGTGATGTCCTCGGCGATGATCAGCAGCGGCTTCTTCGCCTGCATGACCTTCTCGAGCAGCGGCACGAGCTTGGAGATGTTGTCGATCTTGTCCTCATGCACGAGGACGAGGCACTTCTCGAGCTCAACCTTCATGTCCTCGGTATTGGTCACGAAGTTCGGGCTGAGGAAGCCGCGATCGAACTGCATGCCCTCGACGACATCGATCTCGGTCTCGAGGCCCTTGCCCTCCTCGACCGTGATCACGCCGTCGTTGCCGACCTTCTCGAACGCGTCGGCGAGAATCTTGCCGATCGCCGGGTCGTTGTTGGCGCTGATGGTGGCGACGGCCTGGATGTCCGCCTTGCCGTTGACCGGACGGGCCAGCTTCTCGATGGAGCCGGTCGTCAGCTCGACGCCCTTCTTCATGCCGCGCACGAGGGCGTTGGCCTCGACGCCGGAGGCGATGAACTTCAGCCCCTCGGCGAAGAGGGCCTCGGCGAGCACCGTCGCCGTGGTGGTGCCGTCACCGGCGTCGTCGCTGGTCTTGCTGGCCGCCTCCTTGACGAGGAGGACGCCCATGTTCTCCGCCTTGTCGCGAAGCTCGATCTCCTCGGCGACGGTCACGCCGTCCTTGGTCACGTTCGGGCCGCCCCAGCTCTTGTCGATCACGCCGTTGCGTCCACGCGGGCCCAGCGTGCTCTTTACGGCTTTGGCCAGCTTCTCCACGCCCGCCCGCAGGCTGTCGCGGGCGTCGATGTCGAACGTCAGATCCTTCGCTGCCATGTCGTCGCTCTCCTTGAACCTTCTGACCGCCCTCGCCGAAGCCGACGGGGCGGGAATGCGTCACTGTCACAAGGGCCGTCGCCGCCGCCAGGCGCGCGGACCAACCCTCTGGACTCTTCAGGCAATGCCGGTGCCATCAGGCCTGAATCCCTAAATCACTGCACAATAGTGCTTTACGGTGCCTCAATGCGCCGACTCACGGCCACCTCGCCTGACAGCCCCCGCTCCGATCGGCCTGCCGCCTGCCAAGGTGACAGGCGAGACTCGTCCCACAGCGCCCGTCCCACAACCAGACGCGGGCCGCTCGATGGCGGCCTACGTCAGGGACTGTCAGGTTGGGTCGGCCGATCGGGCCTACGGCGTGAAGCAGCCGAAGTCGCCCGCCAGAATGTTGAAGTCCGCCAGGTTGGTCGCGCCGTCACCGTTGAGGTCGCCAGGGCACACGCTCGGGGCCGCCGCGACCGCCAGCACTGCCGCGTCGCTGGTGACCTGTCCGGCGAGGTTGCCGACCACACACTGGTACAGCCCCTGCGCGCCCAGCGACGTGGTCACCAAGAGCGTCGGCGTATCTGTGCCCGAGTACGTCCCGTCATCGGTGATGTCCATGCCGTTGAACTGCCACTGATAGGTCGTCGCAGCGTTGGCAACAACCGAGACGGCCGCCATGTCCGGCGCGGTGACCAGCAACGAATCAGGCTGGTCCGTGATAACCGGCAGCGGATCCGTCAGGTTCTCGAACCAGATGGTGCTGCCTGGACTGAAGACCGCTGCGGCGAAGTCAGAGTCACCATCGCCGTCCAGGTCGCCTGCATCCAGACTTCGAACGGGACCGCCGAAGGTGAAGAGATTCGCGAGCGTAAAGGTCGGGTCCGCCGCGCCGTCGTTCTCCCACCATCGAAGCAGCTGCACGGGGGTGACACCCTCGGTGGACAGGCCCGCGAGATCGACGTCGCCATCTCCATCGAAGTCCCCCGAGACGATCGACTTGGTGTCGCGCCCGCTGGTCGCGAGCGCACGGACGGTGAAGTCCGGGGGCATGCCGCCGTCACTCTCCAGCCAGCCGGCCGAATCGAACCCACTGCCGGTTCGACCGAAGAAGATGTCTGTGTCACCGTCCGCGTCCACATCGGCGCACTGGACATCAACCCTCCCAGCTCCTGCCACTGCGATGTCGCGGCGCGTGAACTGCGGGTTCGGCGCTCCATCGCTCTCGAACCAGACCACCTCGGGATTCCCAAGAAACTCATCACTCACGCCGACCACGACGTCCAGATGCGTATCACCGTTGACGTCACACACGTCGAGACCACCCGGCGAGAACATCCCCAGGTACAACTCGTTGATGATGTTGAGAGTTCCACCACCGCTGTTCTCAACCCAGTAGATCGCTCCGTCGCCATTGGACGAGTACGCGGAGACCACGATGTCGAGATCCATGTCTCCGTCCATGTCGGCAACGGCGATCGCGACAGCTGACCCGTTGGAATCAAACTCGTTGCCCTGCGGGACGAATATCCCGTATCCAAAGTCAGGGGTGAGCGCACCGTCGTTCGCGAACCACTCGACGATCGGGCCACTGCCGTCGTTGTAGTTGGCCGTGACGATGTCAATGTGGCCGTCCCCATTGAGGTCTCCGGTCGCGATCGCCTGCACGGACAGGAACAGGTTGTTCTCAACTGTCTCCGTACTGAAGGACGGGGGATCGCCGCCGTTGCTGAGGTGAACGGACACGCCGCCGTCGATGGTGGAGCTGTCTCCGGCCCGGCCGCTGATGATGTCGATGTGGCCGTCCCCATTGACATCGGCAATGGCCACGGCCTCGAAGTTGTCGAGCGTGCCATCGACGACGCGGTCGGAGAGCGCGATCGGATCAGCCGCGGCAGCGACCGCCAGTCCCGCGCTGAACAGGGCCCCGCCGAAGAGGCAGGTGGTGCGGTGGACTGCGTTTCTCGAGTCGGTCATGGGTGTATCCCTTCGCGTATGGGTGCTGGCTTCGTGCGACAGGCATGGAGCATCAGGACATGGGCACACCCCGGACACGGCATCCATGTCCACGACCCGACACCCATTTCTGACTTTTGTTGCCTCGGCCGCTCAGCCGGTGCGCTGGCCGCCCAGGACGTCCGACATCGACGGGCCGGGGCTCACCAGCACCCGTCCGATCCGCACGCTATCGATGATCGCGGTGAACATCCCCAGCGTCAGGAAGCCCGAGCCGATCAGCACCAGCAGCGTGCCGACGCCCGCCGTCGTCTCGGCAAAGCGCGGATCGACGTGCAGCGAGAGCAGCCGCAGGCCATCACCCGCCATCGCCACCAGCACCGCGATCACCATGCTCAGCAGCGTCTGCCGATCGACGCGGCCGGTGCGCATGGCGAGGCAGCGCCGCACCAGTTCGCGTGCGTTGGGTCGGAATCCGACCAGGATCGCCGCGATGCACGCACCCAGCACCACGCGCCACAGCAACCGTTCATCGGAGACGTACGAGTACGGCGCAGCCCGCATGCCATCGAGCCCGCCGATGCGCAGCATCGCATAGATCAGCGGCACATACGCGATGATCGCGCCCATCGCCGCGTAGCACCGCCAGCATGTTCGCTCGCGCACCAGCCGCACCGCTCCGAACAGCGCGAGGCCCGACACACCCGCCGCGATGATCGCGACCGTCCCGCCGTAGCCGGTGCCGAAGGAGATCCCGGCGTACTCGCGCAGCACCTCTCCGACGCGCGCCTCCCACGAGGCCAGCACAGCGATGAAGCCCGCGATCGACCACACCGCGATGGACGCCGCGGTCAGGCGCGGCGTCGCCAAGGGCCGAAGCTCCTCGGCCTTGGGATCGATGCGATGCAGAATCGTCGCTCGCACCGCCGTGCCGCACTCCGGACACACCGAGCGAATCGACAGTCCCTGCAGGTCGTAGCGGCAGACGATGCACGGCAGTGCCCCGGTCAGTGCCTGATCGAGATCGCGCAGGGCGCGCGCGACTTCTGGCGACGTCGTGCCGTCCTCATGCGCAGCCGGTTCTTCTCGCTCAGGTGGGTCCATGCGGCTCCCTCACCCCGGCAGGGAGTGTACGGCCTGTTCCGCCGACCCGCCGCGAATGCGGGCGTGTGCGACCTATACTCGCGTCATGCGCGCCTCCTCCGCCAAGCTCGATGCCGTGCAGTCGCTCCGGGACAACATCCGGCGCGTCTTCATCGGTCACGCCGACGCCGTGGACCAGCTCCTGTGCTGCCTGCTCGCACGCGGGCACGTGCTCATCGAGGACGTCCCGGGCCTCGGCAAGACCGTCCTCGCAACCGCGCTGGCGCGCAGCATCGACTGCGACTTCAGCCGCATCCAGCTCACGCCGGACCTGCTTCCCTCGGAT
>JBCBTA010000297.1:0-4461 GCA_039818905.1 Planctomycetota bacterium | reverse complement strand
TTTTCCAGGCCAGCATCAACAGCGGGAAGTTCCACGGGATGATCTGGCCGCAGACGCCGCGCGGCTCGGGCGTGCGCCCGGCGAAGGCATACTGCAGCTTGTCCGCCCAGCCCGCGTGATAGAAGAAGTGCTGCGCGACCAGCGGCACATCGACGTCGCGGCTCTCCTTGATCGGCTTGCCGCCATCCATCGACTCGAGGATCGCCAGCTCACGTGCCCGTTCCTGGATGCGACGCGCGATCCGATACAGGTACTTGCCGCGCTCCTTGCCACCGAGCTTGATCCACTTCGGCAAGGCCGCCCGTGCCGCGGCGACGGCTCTCCCGACGTCGCGCTTGGTCCCCAGCGCCACCTCGCTGAGCTGCTGCTCGTTGGACGGGTTGATCGACGCGAAGTGTTCGGTCGTCTTGGTCGCCTGGGTGAACTTGCCGTTGATGAAGTGGCCGTAGCGCGGCTGGATCGCCACCTTGATGCGCTCGGGCGCGGGCGAATAGTCCCACGCCCCGCCGAACTCCAGGCCGCCGAGACGATCCGTCTCCAGCGGCTTGGGCTCATGGACGCCGTTGACCCCGCTCACCGATGCGTGCGCTTGCGTGTCGCTGCTCATAGGGGCATGGTACCGCCCCCGACAACCCCACCACGGCCCCCGGGCCCCGGACATCAGCCCGGTCAGGAGGTGAGACAGCCCATCACGAGCCGGTGTATTCGATCTTCAGCGATCCGACGCCCGAGATCGACGATCCGGCGACCTCGAACTCCTCCTCCGGCTCCAGCGTCACCGAGCCGCCCTTGAAGTTCGGCTTCTCGTACAGCGTGACGCGGGCGGCCGTCCCGGCGACGACGCGCTCGACCTGACCCGTCCAGTCGGCGTGCATCTTCTTGACGCCATCCGCGTCGAGCCCGCGCAGCTCGGCGACTTCCGCCGGCCCCTTGATGTTGTCGTAAGGATTCTTGAAGTCGTTCCGCGGATCGGCCCGCAGCGCCGCCCAGCACTTGGCGTACTTCGGGTCCTTGCGGTTGATGCCGTCCGGCCAGGTGTAGGGCCCCGCCGTCGTCGCACCCGACGCGGCGTCGCTCTGAGTCGCCGGCTCACTCTGCCCATCGGAAGAGGAGGACTTCGAGCACGCCGTGGCACACAGCAGCGACAGCACCCCAAGCCCAATCACCGCCGCCCGGACGAGTGTCATCACATCGCGCTTCATCATCGTTGTCATGGTCGTCAAGCCACCGCGCATCATCTGCGTCTCCTTGCACTGTCCGAACCCACCGTGTTCATCATCGCACCAGAAGAAGACCACACGACGCTGGCTGGTGAAAGTCCGAAGTCATGTGCTGCGGGACACGTGAACCATCCGCCCGCACTCCGGGCACTGGGCGACAGCTGTGACGTCATAGCCGCAGCCGAAACACAATCCGCGCCGGCGGCGAAGAGCACGCCGTACTGCAACGATCGCGATCCATCCGATGAACAGAGATGCACTGTAGACAAGCGTGTTCACCGCAAAGCCAAGCCACAGCGGCTGAAGCGGCAGGATCACAGGTCTGCCGTCTCGATCAAGCCCAGTATCCCACCGTCGCGTCAGCACGATCTGCCGCGAGTTCGAGCGCTTCGACATATCGTGCATCGTCCACTGGACACCGCGCATCGAGTGCATGGGCCAGCCGACGTCAGCACCCAAGGCCGAGAACCACGAACCTTCCAACGTTCCTTCGGGAGTTCGGCGCTCTGCATATACAGATGACCAGCCAAATGGCGACTTGCTATGAAATGGCCGCCGAGCTCGTCCTTGATGAAATGTCGAAACCTCGATCGTCTTCGGCAATCCCTCGAAGACTCGACCGCCGGGCACGCCAACGCTCCCGAAGGTCTCGTCAGAGCCGGGCGGGTTCCTCGGGGCCATCTGGCGCTGAAGGGTATTGAGCGCCCGCTGGACATAGTCCGAGTAGCTCTCCTCACTTCCCAGCCGCCACTCAATCCCCCACGCCACCCCCACATTCACCACCGCAGCAACCGCCAGCAGCGCGCACACAACCACCACCCACCATCGCCATGGCCGTCTGCCCACGCGCTCAGACATCGCGCCCGCACTCCGGACACCGCGCAACGCCCGCCACGTCATAGCCGCACGACCCGCATCCGCCCCGCCGACGCCGAAGCTCACGCCGCACGATCAGCGGCGACGCAAACATCAAGGCAAACAGCACACTGTTGACGATCATCCCCGGCCACAGAACCCGTAGGGGTATGCGGTTGTTGGGATCCACAGGGTGAAGACCCCTGGGAATCTCGAGTGACCACGCCTGTTCAAACTCGTACGTCGGTGAGAAGCCGCCGGACTGCCACGCGTGATCGGTGAACGACATTGATCGCAGGGGCCAACCGAATGTGAGGATCCAGACTTGCCGCCAGGCGCCGTCCATGCCACCAAATTCAAAAACTCGTCCCGCGCGCACCTCGGCCGCGAATGTCACTTCGTGCAATTGCAGCCTGCACTCCTCCATGGGTGCGGGAAGTCCGGAATGAGTCACGCCACAGGGAAATCCGGGCCAGACGACCCACGGATCGCGGTCCTTTCCAGCCGTCCCCCACGTCGCCGCGCCCCATGCCACGATAACACTGACGAACGCTCCCATCGTGAGCAAGCTGATCGACACACACGCGACCGCCAGTACCCGCTTCGATCGTGCCCTCTGTCCATCGCGAAACAAGTTGCGGCCGCCGCGCCCGGCAATCAGCACCAACTGCCCTACCAGCCACATCCCGAAACCCCACACCGCCGCGTTGACGACAATCGTCCACATCGGAACAAGTGGCAGCGATCGCAGTTCCGGACCAACATCAAATCCATCGCCGTGCGCACCGATGCCTCGTGCGACGCGCCCGTGCAACCCTGGTTCCCGCGGCTGCGCGGACGTCACCGGGCCCCACGTGTCATCTTGCACGAACGTCCGCAGTGCGACCGTGCGCACAGATCGCACTGGCCATCCTGCAGCAGACTCCAGCCGTAAGAACACGCGCGCACCGTCATCACCCATCTCTTCGAGCCGAAACTGTGATGTCAGCGTGATGCCACGCAGCCGGATGTCAGTCTCGAAGTTTGGGCACTCCCACCGCTCGGGCACCCAGCCGTGCCACCGCAGTCCCTCTTGTGGAGGAACGCCGCGGTGAATCACCACCGGTGCATCAATCGCATACCGCCACTGCCGCGAGACGATCACCCACGACGACAGATAGGTCAGCACCACCCCAATCGGAAGCCACACCGCGCACCACAGCAGCAGGCGGCGCACGCTCACTCCATCTGCTCCATCATCCGCTGTGCCTGGTCCACTGGCGTGCCGCACTCCGGACACATATCCACACCCGCGACGTCGTAGCCGCAGCGCACGCAGCGCTCCACGCCGCGGCGTTGCACGCGCCGCGCCTGGCGCACCAGCAGCAGCGGCACGAGGAGCACACCCGCATACAGCGCGGTGTTGACGAAGAAGCCGGGCCACGCCGGCAGGATCGGAAACCGCCGGAACTCCTGGGTGTCGGTCAGCGCGAACGGGATCGGCAGCCCTGTGCGCGGGCCGGGACCGTCCACGGTCGCCGCGTATTGGTTCCGCTGCACGCTCTGCAACGTGCGCGTCATAACGAACGTGCACGTGAACGACCGCATCGGCCACCCCGCCTGCACACGCGTCGCCGACTCGATCACCGCAAGGCTACCGACACGCGTGCACTGCATCACGTGCAGACCGTCGCCGTCATACTCCCTCAGCATCGGCATGCCGACTGTCTGGATGTGTGATGCAACCCGCTGCCACTCCCGCTGCGTCGCTTTGGAACCCTGCGGCGGATTGATGAACCCCGTCCCGAGCGGCGCCGGCTGGGCCCGAGCGGCGATGACCATCGCAACAGCAAGATTGATGACGGTGCACGCGACCAGCACCACCAGCAGCACACCGATGAGCGAGCGATCCCCCGAGTGCATCCCATGTCTCCTGCGCGGGCCGAAGCGCAGCACCGCTGTGCCGACGCGTTACGCCTCCGAGAAGTCGTACCCGGCGGGGTAGCCGCCAGTTTGCATCTTCCGAAGCTGCCGCAGCAGATCGTTGGCCAGACTGCTTGCGCCGAAGCGGAACAGCGCTGGCGTCAACCAGTCGTCCCCCAGTGTTTCCTTCACCATCACGAGGTAGTGCAGTGCCTGCTTCGCGCTGCGGATGCCGCCCGCTGGCTTCATGCCGATGCGCACACCCGTTTGCATGAAGTGATCGCGGATCGCCTCGAGCATCACCAGCGTGACGCCCATGGTCGCCGCGGGCTGCACCTTGCCGGTGCTCGTCTTGATGAAGTCCAGCTCCGTCAGGCCGCTGACGATCGCAAGGTCGCTCGCGCGGCGGACGTTGTCGTACGTCTCCAGCTCACCCGTCTCGAGGATGACCTTGAGGTGCGCGCCGCCGCAGGCCTGCTTGATC
>JBCBTA010000296.1:0-4464 GCA_039818905.1 Planctomycetota bacterium | reverse complement strand
TGATCGCCGAGCAGCTGCGTGAGCATGTGGCCGAGCGTGCGCACGCCCTGCGGGAACGCGGTCGCCCGGCGAGGCTGGACGCGGTGCTCGTCGCCGGAGAGCAGGACGCGGCGGCTCGGGTGTACGCCGATCGCCAGGCGAGTACCTGCCGTGCACTCGGGATTGACTACGAACTGCACACGCTGCCCGGAAGCAGCACGGCCGATGACATCGCCGGACGCGTCCTGCTGCTGAGCAGCCAGCCTGAAGTCAGCGCGATCATGGTGCACATGCCATTGCCCGACGGTATTGACGCCTACCGCATTCAGTCGCTGATTGCGCCGGCGAAGGATGTCGAGGGGGTCAACCCCGCCAACATCGGCAACATCGTCTACGGCAGGTCGTCTTTGGCGCCCTGCACCGCGCTCGCGGTCATCAAGATGATCGAGCACACGGGCGTCGATCTGCGTGGCAGGCGGGCGGTGGTGGTGGGTGCGTCCGATATCGTGGGCAAGCCGATTGCCGTGATGCTCATGCGTCCCGAGGCCACGGTCATCTCATGCAACAAGCACACCACCGACATCGTTTCGCTGGCGAAGGAGGCGGATGTCCTGATTGCCGCGGCGGGCGTGGCAGGGCTGGTTACCCGAGACTGGATCAAGCCGGGGGCGGTCGTGATCGACGTGGGTATCCACCGAATCGAGGATGAGAAGGGCCAGCGACGGACGGTGGGAGACGTTGACTTTGGCGGTGTCGGCGAGGTCGCAGGCTGGATCAGCCCGGTGCCCGGCGGCGTGGGGCCGGTGACGGTGGCGACACTGCTGGAGAACGTGGTCGCCGCGGCGGAACATCGGTGAGCAGCGCCTGACGCGGGCCCGTGGTATACCCTTTGAACAACCTTGTCCCGGAAACGCTCCCGGAAATCCGGGCACATCGAGCCTGATTCATGATGCACAGCACCGACATCGTCACGCTTCTGGCCTTTGGCCTGCCCGGTCACACCGAGTGGCTCGTCATTCTCGTGATCGGCCTGCTGCTGTTCGGACGCCGGCTCCCCGAGGTCGGGCGCAGCGTCGGACGGACGATCGTCGAGTTCAAGAAGGGCATCAAGGGCGTTGAGGATGAGATCGATCAGGCCAGCACGCCCAAGCAGGTGAGCCAGGGTTCCTCGGCGGAATCGCTGCCGGGCGACGAGCGCACCGTCAGCAAGAGCGACGAGGTGGATGGGTCGCAGGGCGACCGCACCGCTTACAACGCCTGAGATGAACGCTCGAGCGCGTCGGCGACGTCCAGCAGGATGACCGCGCTGAATCGGTCGGGTTTGCCCATCATGACCTGGCTGTTGCTGAGCAGGGTCTGGGCATACATGTCCGCCTCAGGGACATCATGCTCCCATGCGTGCAGCAGGAAGACATGCAGGGCCCAGGGGTGGTTGGTGGCGTTGTCCGGCTGCAATTCTTCCAAGTAGGCGCGAACGGCCCGGTCGAGGCGGACATCGAGGTCCGGTGCAGTCTGCAGATGCGCGTGCCACCACAGGGCGTGCAGCGCCGACAACTCCGTCTCCGTCCAGATCTCCAGCGCAGTGTCAACGCGGGCGAAGAGGCCATCGGTCGGGGTGCCGTGGGCATCCTCATGCGCGTTGAAGATGGGGGTGGGGTCGTCGCCCTGCGCAAGCGCAAGCCAGAGGGCGACGTCTGGATCAGGGATTGGATCGATCCCCACTTCGGGCTGGGAATGAGTGACACCCGCGAGCTGCAGCCGCCAGGATATGAACGGGGCGTCCACCGCACGCCGATGCCCCATGTCGTCGCGGAAGGTCGCGGGATCCAGCGGTTCTCGGTCGGCAATGGGGCTGGCGAGGTGGCGAAGATGGGCGACCCACCTTGGCAGGTGACGTTGGTGCAATGTCATCGCGGAAGCCGCCTCGGCGGAGAGAGCATGGACCCTGGGAAGGGGCGCAGTATATTGAGGGTGCATGGCCCACGTGCGACAGGTCATCTCGACGAGAATGACCAGAAGGATGTGCCTGTGCTGCGGTCACGCCGGGCGCACCCTTCAGGGCGATCGCGGCCTCACCACTTTTGAGTGCCCTTCCTGCGGCGAGGATCTCTACGCTCGCCCGCCTCGCTCCTACGCCGAACTCGAGGGTCTCGACGACTCGATCGAGAGCTCCTTCACACTGTCGCTGACGGCGGAGGAGATCGAGCAGACCCAGCCTGATCCCGAGCCGCACCGCCGTGTGCGTCGCGTCGAGCGCATCCTGGTGTGGGGTGTGGTGGCGTGCGTGCTGCTGACACTCACCGGGATCGTGGTCGGCGGGCTGTAGGCGCTCGCGATCCGTCCATCACATCATCCATCACACGGGTATCCTGCCTCATGCAGCGCGTGTTGTGTACGCGGAATGGAGCAGGACGATGGCAGAGCAGGCGGTTGATCGAGTGACAGCGTCTCTTCCGGGGCGCATGGATGATGGTGTTGCCCGTTGGATGGAATGGTTGCGCATTCCAAGCATCAGCACGGACCCGGCGTACACGGATGAGGTCAAGCGTGCGGCGGAGTGGGCCGCGGCTCATCTGCGCGCGTCAGGCATTGCGGCCGAACTGCGCTCGACGGGGACACCGGAAGATCCCGGCCATCCGATCGTGTGGGCGTATCACGAAGGGCCGGCGGACTACACCGGGCCCCACGTGCTGGTGTACGGGCATTACGACGTGCAGCCGCCAGATCCGCTGGAGCTGTGGGACAGCCCGCCCTTCGAGCCGGTGATCGCGAAGGAGATCGCAGGCGGTCCCGGTGAGCGCGTGGTTGCGCGCGGCGCGGTGGACGACAAGGGGCAGGTCTCGACATTCCTCGAAGCGATGCGCGCATGGCATGACGAAGCCGGTGAGATCCCGATTCGCATGACGGTGCTGATCGAGGGCGAGGAGGAGAGCGGCAGCGTCAATCTCGAACGGTTCCTCAAGGAGAACGAGGATCACCTGCGACGGTGCGACATCGCCGTGATCAGCGACACGGGGATGCTGGCGCGCGGCGAGCCCGCCATCACCTACGGCGTGCGCGGCCTCGCGTACACGGAGATCACACTGCACGGCCCGGATCAGGATCTGCACAGCGGACTCTGGGGCGGGCGCTGCCCCAACCCGATCAACGAGCTTGTGACGGTGCTGTCGAAGCTGTGGGATGACCAGCGCCGCGTCACGATTCCCGGCTTCTACGACGACGTGCTGGAGCCGACGGCGGAGGAGCGGGCGGCGTGGGCCAACCTGCCGCTGGACTACCCGTCGATGCTCGAGAAGATCGGGCTCGGTCCGGAGGGTGACGTCGGTGAGGCGGGCTGGACGGCCATGGAGCGCGAGTGGGCTCGGCCGACGTGCGATGTCAACGGCATCTGGGGCGGGTACACCGGGGCAGGCGCGAAAACGGTGATCCCCTCACACGCCAGTGCGAAGGTGAGTTTCCGGCTGGTCGCGCATCAGGATCCGCGCAAGATCACCGAGGCGTTTCGCGTATGGCTGCATGATCACACGCCGCAGGGTTGCCGATGGGACTTCCACGACCACTCCGGCGGATTCCCGGGCAACGTTGCGCAGGACTCGCCCTATCTCAAGGCGGCGGAGCGCGCCATCGAATCGGCGTGTGGCAAGAAGCCGCACCTGATCAAGTCGGGCGGATCGATTCCGGTGGTCGGCATGCTCAAGGCGGATCTGGATCTCGACACGCTGCTGATCGGGTTCGGTCTCGATGACGATCGCATGCACTCACCGAACGAGAAGTTCGAGTTGTCGTGCTATCGCATCGGTTTGGGAACGCATGCTCGGCTGGTGCATGAGTTCGCCCAGATGGGGTAACGTCACGCCGCGGCGGCTGGAACTTCCTCGGCGACTTCGACGGGTTCGTCGGGCAGGTCCTCGACGATCTCGACCATGTCGATGTCATCGACCGGCCGGCGCAGCTCGGCGAGGCGGGCGAGGTATTCCTGACGGATCCGGGAGGCCTCGATGCGCAGTTTCAGGAGGCCGAGGTCAACCGAGATGCAGTTGGCCAACGTATACAGCGTCGTGAGCACGACGATTGCGATGATTGCGGTATTGACCAGAAGGACCATGACCCGGGCGTCATCGGTCGTCGGGATGGTCGTCTTCACCCGGGTCGCCCGATACACTCGACGAGTGACGATCTCCTGGGGCCGAACCCTACATCTCGTCTCCGCACTCGCCCTCGGGCTGCTGCTGTTGGTGTCGCCACAGGCGGCCGGGCAGACCAGCACCGGGGTGGACGTCGCGGTGGAGTCCTTCGGCGTGGGTGGTGCGGTCCGGCCGGGTGAGTGGGCGGGAATCCGCCTGCTCCTGACCGACAGCGCGACACGGCCCCGCATGGTCGCGGTGCGATTCCATCCGCACATAGACCCACGCACCCAGCTGGATGCCCGGATTGAGCGTCACCGGCCGCTGGAACAGGGCCGTGTCACCATCGTCATCGAGCAGA
>JBCBTA010000295.1:0-4476 GCA_039818905.1 Planctomycetota bacterium | reverse complement strand
GAAGGCCGAGCAGTTGCCGAGGTTGCCGCCGGGGCACACGATCCAGTCCGGCGCCTTCCAGCCGAGCCCGGCGAGGATGCGGAACATCACCGCCTTCTGCCCTTCCAAGCGAAAGGGATTGAGCGAGTTCATCAGGTAGATGCCGAGTTCTGGCCGATCAATGCTGAGCTCGCGCACGCGTGCGAGGCATGCGTCGAAGTCGCCGTCCACCTGAAGCGTCATCGCGCCGTAGTCCAGTGCCTGCGACAGCTTGCCGAAGGCGATGCGGCCGGATCCCACCAGAACGTATGCCTGCAGACCAGCTGCGGAGGCGAACAGCGCGAGGCTCGCGGACGTGTTCCCCGTGGATGCGCACACGGCGCGGGCCGCCCCCACCGCCTTGGCGTGCGTGAACGCGGCGGTCATGCCGTTGTCCTTGAACGAGCCCGAGGGATTCATGCCCTCGTACTGGAGGTACAGACCTCGCATGCCGTCAGCCTGCGGCTCGAAGCCGATCCGGCTGGCCAGCGCGTCCGCCCGCTGCAGCAGCGTCTGCCCCTCGCCGAGCGTGACCAGATCCGACGGACTGGACCAGAAGGGCAACAGCTCTCGGAAGCGCCAGACACCGGAGAAGTCGGCCCGCTGCTCCGTCGAGCCGCCGGGCGCGCCGAAGGCGCTGGTGAGGCGATCGCGGAAGACCTGCGGGTTGCGATCAAAGCCGAGGGCGGCGTGGGCCCTGTCCCAGTCGTAGACGACATCGAGCAGGGAGTGCCCGTCGTCGGCGACGAATGCCGTGCGCTGCGCCGGGAGCAGGGCCGTGTCGTCGGGGTCGATCGATCGCAGTGCGGTCCAGTCGTTCATCGAGATTGTCGCCTTGGCACCATGAAGGCACGATCATAGGAAGATGGCTCGACCTCTCATCGGTATCACATGCGACGTCGTCGAGGATCGTGCGCAGATTCGCGGCGGATACAGCCGTGCCGTCTGGGCAGCCGGCGGCGTCCCCCTGCTGCTCGCGCCGGGTTCACCCGGCGAGGACGCGGCGACGTACGCAGCGATGTGCGACGGATTCGTGCTCTCCGGCGGCGATGACCCCGCGATGGAGCCCTTCGACGATGCCACGCATCCCAGGGCGACGCTCATCTCGCCCGCGCGGCAGCAGTTCGAGACCGATCTGCTGCGCACGCTGGAGGCCAATCTGCCAGGCAAGCCCGTCTTGGGCGTGTGCCTTGGCATGCAGATGATGGGCCTCGTTGCCGGCGCCGGGCTCAATCAGCACATGCCGGACGACGTTCCGAGCCATGCCGACCACGAGGGCGGGGCCGAACACCTCGTGCGGCGGACCGCCGGTTCGACGCTGCCGGACGAGGGCATGGTCGTCAGCCGACATCGGCAAGCACTGCGTGATGCTGGATCCATGCGCATCATCGGCGTCGCCCACGATGGTGTGGTCGAAGCGATCGACGACCCGTCGAGGCCGTTCTACGTCGGCGTGCAGTGGCACCCCGAGCGGACGAGCAACGCATCGATGGGGCAGCGCCTGTTCGACCTGCTGCTGCAGTCCTGCGGCTGATTTGCAGGGATCGCCGCGCAGTGCTCTGCTGGTGCCATGGACCTCTTTCGGAATCCGCCGCGACTGCCGCTGATCGCTCCATCGATCCTGTCCGCCGACTTCGGCAGGATGGCCTACGACTGCGCGCACGTGCTGAACGAGGCGGGTGCGGATCTGCTGCATGTCGATGTCATGGATGGTCACTTCGTGCCCAACCTGACGATGGGTCCGGCGCTGCTGCAGTCGGTGCGGGCACATCTGCCGGACGCGTTTCTCGACGTGCACCTGATGGTGACGGACCCACAGCAGTTCATCCAGCCCTTCGCCACCGCCGGCGCGAACCACATCACGTTTCACATCGAGCCCGCGCAGGATCGCCACGCCGGGGCAGGGCTGAGTCCCCTGTCGCAGGGCTACGACGTGACGGCCCTGGCAGAGACGGTCCGTGGACACGGAATGACGGCGGGGCTGGCCCTGAACCCGGAAACGCCCGTGGATGCGGTGCTCGATGTCGCCGGCGGCTTTGATCTTCTTCTGGTGATGAGCGTCCACCCGGGCTTCAGCGGCCAGGCCTTCATCCCGGAGGTGCTCAGCAAGGTGGAGCGGTTGCGGGACCACCTGGGTCCGGGGATTCGCATCCAGATGGATGGCGGCATCAAGCCCGGGAACGCCGATGATGTCAGACGTGCCGGATGTGACGTCCTCGTGGCGGCGTCAGCGGTGTTTGGCGTCCCCGAGGCGGAGCGCGGGAAAGTCGTCACCGATTTAAGGGGTGTGTCAGGGTCCTCCTGAGCCGAGGATTGTCTTGGACCGACTCCGGAGCGGTGCTACTGTTCCCGCTCGATATGGCGCCGTCTCGTGACCGGCGACCGATGAGGCCCAACCCGTATGGCGAAGAAGGCTCAGATTGACCTGCTGCTGGTCCGCAGTGGCAGGACCGAGTGGGAAGAGGCAGGACGTCTGCAGGGGCAGGCGGATCTACCGCTGTCGCCGACGGGACGCGAGGTCGTGCTTGCGAACCTGCGGCATCTGCTTGCGGGTGACGATGGCGCCGACGTAAGCGTCGTGCTCACCTCCCCTGACGAGGCGAGCCAAGAGACGGGCCAGCTTCTCGGCGAGCGGATCGAATCGAAGCAACGACCCATCAGCGGCCTGCAGGCGTTCAACCTCGGTCTGTGGGAAGGGTTGCTGGAAGATGATCTGATCGAGCGGTACCCCCGCGCGTACAAGCAGTGGCGTGAGGATCCGTCGTCGGTACACCCGCCCGAGGGCGAGACGTTTGTCGCCGGCGAGGTGCGTGTTCTGATGGCGCTGCTGAAGGCGGTGGAGAAGGCGACGGGCACGGCGGTTGCCGTCGTGGTCCGTCCGATGGAATATGGCATTCTCCGGGCCCTCGCCAGCGGGCGTTCGACGTCGGACGTGTGGCTGCTGGTGGAGGATGGCCCGGCGGTGGAGCGGCTGCCGCTGCAGCTTTCGACCCTCCGCGAGCGGATCGAATCCCTGAAGGCGAGTGCCTGAGCTGCGATGTCGCAAGCGAGCACCAGATCGTGGACGGAAATGAAGCCGACGGGTCGTCAAACCCGCATCCCTGAGGGTCTCTGGCTTCGGTGCCCGGCATGCAGTGCGATGATCTATCGCAAGCAGGTGGAGTCGAACCTCCACCTGTGCCCCGAGTGCGAGCATCACTTCCGGATCGGTGCGCGGGAGCGTGTGCGCCAGCTGGCTGACGACGGTTCGTTCGAACCCATGTTCGAGAACCTGCACACCAGCGATCCTCTGAAGTTCGTTGATCTCAAGAGCTACAAGGAACGTCTGTCGCGCGAGCAGTCCAAGACGGGCGAGATCGAGGGCGTGCAGACGGGGCGCGTCTTCATCAAGGGCCGCGCGGTCATGCTGGGCGTGCTGGACCTGTCGTTCTTCATGGGCACGCTGTCGAGCGTCGTGGGCGAACGGTTGACGCGAACCATCGAAGCGGCGACCGAGGAGGACCTGCCTTTGGTGATCGTCAGCGGCTCCGGCGGCGCACGCATGCAGGAGTCGGGGCTCTCGCTGATGCAGATGGCCAAGACGAGCGCGGCGTTGGCGCGATTCGATGATGCGGGCGGTCTGTTCATCAGTGTGCTGACGGATCCGACGACGGGCGGTGTGACGGCATCGTTCGCCATGCTGGGTGATGTCATCCTCGCTGAGCCTCGTGCGCTGATCGGCTTTGCCGGCCCTCGCGTGATCCAGCAGACGATTCGCCAGGAACTGCCCGAGGGCTTCCAGACCAGTGAGTTCCTGCTCGGCGCGGGCATGGTCGATCGGGTCGTCTCCCGGGCGCATCTCCGCAACGAGATCGCACGCTTGGTGGACTTCGCAGGCAAGTAAAGCCGTACACTGCGCCCCGTGCTGGATTGCCAACAACGACCATTCGTGGGCGCACTGCTCCCCGCGTTGCTGCACGCGGCGCTCTTCGGGCTCGCCTTCCCCCCTGCCGACTTGTGGTGGCTGGCATTTCTCGCGCCGCTGCCGGCGGCGTGGGCCGGCGTGCGCACCTCCGGTCCCCTGCGCACGGCCCTCGCCTTTGCGCTGCTGTCGCTTCCACTGTGGGCGTACCACCATCGCTGGACGTTCCCCGTCTCCGCCGCGGGCTTCTTCCCGCTCGTGCTCAACCTTGCGCTGTACTCGGCCGCGTTCGTGTGGCTGCTGGCGATCGCGCGCAGGGGGCTGCCGCGAGCGCCGCTGTGGGTGCTTGCGCCGGTCGTGTGGATCGGCGTCGAGACGCTGCAGGCGAAGGTGCTGTGGAACGGCTATCCGTGGTTCCTGATCGCGCACCCGACGATCGCGTGGCAGGGATTTGCAGCGCTCGCGTCCGTCATCGGCGTCTCGGGCGTCGGGCTGCTGACGGTTCTGCAGAACCGTCAGCAGCCCGACGCCCGAGACGCCGATGACGGACGCGAGCG
>JBCBTA010000294.1:0-4516 GCA_039818905.1 Planctomycetota bacterium | reverse complement strand
GGCAAGCCGTCCGAATGGCAGAGCTTCGATGTTCCCGTCGAACCCGGCGCGAACGTCATCTCGTGTCTGCAATACATTGCCGCGCATCCTGTGACCGTCGAAGGCAAGAAGGTGACACCGGTCGTCTGGGACTCCGGCTGCCTCGAAGAGGTCTGCGGCGCGTGCACCATGGTCATCAACGGCACCGTGCGCCAGTCGTGCTCCTGCCTGATCGACGTGTACGCCCCAAACGACGGCGACGAGATCCATCTCGAACCCATGACCAAGTTCCCGGTCGTCCGGGATCTCTGGGTCGATCGCTCTCGCCTCTTTGAGGGCCTCAAGAAGGTGGCCGCCTGGGTGCCGATCGACAGCACCTACGACCGCGGCGCGGGGCCGCGTGAGTCGCACGATCACCAGCAGATGCGATACAAGCTCTCCGAGTGCATGTCCTGTGGCTGCTGCCTCGAGGCGTGCCCGCAGTACACGCTGGAGGAGGACGCCGACACGTGGGACGAGTCCTTCGTCGGGGCGGCCGTCATCAGTCAGGCCCGCTACTTCAACGAGCATGAGACCGGGAAGGTCCTCGCCAAGAAGCGTCTCGACGCCCTCTCCGGCCCGGGTGGGGTGTCAGACTGCGGCAACGCCCAGAATTGCGTCCAGGTCTGCCCGAAGGAAATCCCCCTGACCGAGTCCATCGCGGCGGTCGGGCGGGCCGTCACCTGGCACAACATCCGCAAGTTCTTCACCGGCGACTGACCCGTCTCGGACCCGACCAGACCGACCCGACGGGCCCCTTTTCGTGGGGCAAATCACCTAAACTATGCACCTGTAAGGGGCTGCGTAGACGATATCCACTGACTCGGGGCGAACCATCTGGGGTCGCACGGCGAATGATCCACAGACGATTGCTCCACCGATTGGCCCGCTGGGCCGATAGGGATTCCCGTGGGGTGATGCCGGATCGGACTGAGCAGAGAGGGACCCATGAGTCGGAATCGACATCGGAAGCAGGCTCGTGCCGCGCAGCAAACCGCCGCGCCGCAGTTTGAGGCGCTCGAGCCTCGGCTCCTCCTCAGCGCCGATGGTGTGCTCACGTGCATCACCCGCATCGAGGCAGACAATCGCGGCCTGATCGAGCTGCGCGCCAGCAACGACCTGAATTCCTCCACCGTCAACAGCGACAACATCCGCGTCTTCCTCGCCGGACCCGACGGACTTCTCGGCACCGCCGACGATCAGCTTCGTAGCGCATCGGTCACGTACAACGCCGCTCGCCGCCGCATCATCATCAACGCCGATGTCCCAGCCGCAGAGCGGTACCGCGTCGTCGTTGAAGGCGACAACATCCGTGATGTCAACGGGCGTCGTCTCGATGGTGAGTTCAATGCGCCGGGTGAGGCCACCGGTGATGGACGCGCCGGGGGCCAACTGGAGTTCTTTACCACCAGCGGCCCCGACACCATCGTCCGTTTCACCACCGTCGCCGGCGACATCGATGTGCTGATGTTCCCCGATGAGACACCGCTGACCGTCGAGAACTTCTTCAGCTACATGAATGAAGGGTCCTACGACAACACCTTCATTCACCGATCCGCCGTGCTCGGCGACGGAACTCCGTTCGTCGTCCAGGGAGGTGGCTTCGCCGCCGATGGCCGCTTCACGCCAATCGAGCAGCGCGATCCCGTGCTCAACGAGCCCGGCATCACCAACTCCCGTGGTACGATCGCGATGGCAAAGCTTGGCGGCAACCCCAACTCCGCGACGACACAATGGTTCTTCAACCTGTCCGACAATGCGGACATCCTCGATGACCAGAATGGCGGCTTCACCGTCTTCGGGCGCATCGTTGATGGCCTCGACGTCATGGACGCCCTGGCCGACTTCGAAGTCATCAATGCAAGCGACATCGGTGGAGCACTCAACGAGCTGCCGGTGCTCGACGCCCAGGCTGTCGAGGATCGCGACGGCAATGTCGTCGCCGCCGACCTCATCCGCATCGAGCGCATCGCCCAGCAACTCGATATCACCGGCGAGCCCTTCCGACAGATCACCACCGACGGCCTGGTCACGCTCACCGACGGTGGCAGTGCCATCGTCAACATCTACAGCCTGACCGGTGTCCAGCTCGGAACGCCGTCGGACTTCGTTCGCGTGACATTTGGCGCCGGCGGAAACACCATTCAGCGCATCGCGATCACTGGAGATCTCGAAGGCCCGATCGGCATTCAGATCACAGGTGCCGACAACGTCGGCTCCATTGTGGACCTGCGCCGCGACGTCAACTCCGACATCAACTTCATCGTCTCCGATGCCCGCATCGCCAACCTCAACCTCAAGGGTGATGTCACCGGGTTCAACCTCAACGGCGTTCTCCTCGCCAACAACGTCCTCCTCGCCGAGGATATCGATGGCGACATGGACTTCGAGGACAACACCGGTGTGCTGGTGCTCTCCGGAGACCTGTACCGCATCAATCTGCAAGGTGACCTGAGCGGCGACGTGATCGTGCAGGATGGCGGCGTGCGTTCGGTCAACGTCCGAGGCGACACCACCGGGGCCGACATCCGCACCGGCACGAGCGACTTCGTTCCCTCCACCAGTCTGCGATTCCAGGGCGCTGATCAGGTCCGTCTCGACATCGGTACACCCGTCAGCTCGATCCGGGCGGACTCCTGGACCTCCAACGGACAGCGCACCGCCACGATCGAAGCTCCCTCCCTCCGAAGCATCCGCATCAGTGGCGACTTCGAGGGCAACCTCGATGTCCAAGCCGGACAGAACCAGCTGGATCAGCAGCTCGGCCCCGCTTTCGTCGGTGGGGACCTCCTAAACTCCAACTGGCGCATCTTCGGCAGCACATCCGTCGTCCGCATCACCGGCAATGCCGTCAACTGGTTCTTCGGTGCCAGCGGCAATGTCGCATCGATCACCGCGCGGGCGATGTCAAACGTCGAGCTCTCCTTCTCCGGACGCATCACGCGTCTGACGACCGGCGAGTTCCTCAACAGCAGCCTGAGCGCAAATTCCGTCATCATCATGCGGCTGACCGGTCAGCGCGATACGTCCGGTGACTTCAGCGGTGTGCTGAGCGTTGGGTTCGACAACGTCGCGACGCGCTCGTTCATCGCCGCCGGCGATCTCAACGGCGCTGAGATGGACTTCGAGGCCGGTGTGAACACCTTCCGGGTTCGCGGCGACATTGACGGTTCGACGCTCAACTTGAACCAGACCATCGCGCTGCTCTTCAATAACGTCACCAACACCGATCTCAACCTGACACGGGCCCGCCAGGTTGTGGCTGACAACTGGGTTGGCGGCAGCATCGTGGCCCAGGATCTGTCACGCTTGACGATCAGCGGCGATGCCCGCAGCGGTCTCGATGGCGACTTCCTGGCCGACATGCAGATCGCCGGGCTCCGTCGCATCACCATCGCTGGCGACATGCAGAGTGAAGCCCTGCTGCGCGACGTGCCCGCCATGCGGGTCGGTGGCGACGTCGTTGACTCACGCCTCTTCTTCACACAGACCATCTTCGCCCGCAACGCCATCGCTGATCTGCACATCAGCGGCATGGTGGACAACTCACTCATCAGCGTCCAAGGCAACGCCGAGTCCGTCTCCGTCGGCGCCCTCTACTCGTCCCAGCTGTTCTTCGGCACCAACAGCGAGGAGTTCGGATTCCCCGCCAACGGCGCCGCGTTCTCCACAGCCGTCACCGCCGAGTTCGTCGAAGTCCGCGGCATGACCGGTATGGACTTCGGCATGGTCGAGAGCTTCATCATGGGCGGCACCATCGAGTACGTCCGGGTCATGGAGCCTGATACCAACAACAGCGGTATCGCCTTCGGAGTGGCGGGACACGATCTGCAGATGGTGGACTCCATCATCGATGGACAGGGACGCAGGGTGACCAACCCGCAGGCCGCTCCCACCCCCGTCGGGGATTTCCAGATTCGTCCCGGCTTCGGTGCCCCGCTGACCTGACCTACACTGTCTCCAGGTCCCTCGACGTGCGGAGGCAGTCAACGATGCAAGGGCTACGGATCGACTCGGAGCAGCGCGGCGACAGTCTGCTCCTGCGACTCGCTGGGCGAGCCTCGGCGCTCGACCATGAAGTGCTCGATGATCGCGCTTCCACCATTATCGAGAGCAAGCCGCGGAGCGTTGTTGTTGACCTCTCCAGCCTGGACTTTCTCGGGAGCTTCGGGCTGAGCGTGCTGATCCGGCTGGACAAGTCCATCCGTCGCAACGGTGGTGCCTTCAGCATCGCAGCACCCTCGGAAGAGGCGATGGACATTATCCGCAAGACGCGCCTCGACCAGACGCTCACGATTCACGACAGCGTCGAGGCCGCGCTGCACTGACCTCAGGTCTTGACCTTCTCCAGCTGACGCTCCAGCCGCGGCCCGGAGATCTTCACCACCGTCCCCAGGTCCTGTGCAGCGCGGCCTCGACGCTGTCGTGAATCGTGAGCGTCTGGTCGAGGCGCGTCTTGCGGATAATGTCCATCGCCTCTTCCGAGGGTGCTGCGATG
>JBCBTA010000293.1:0-4535 GCA_039818905.1 Planctomycetota bacterium | reverse complement strand
GTCGAGCCCTTCGCGCAGCAGGTTGACGCCGACGAGCACGTCGAACTCTCCGAGGCGCAGATCGCGCAGGATCTCCAGGCGCTCCAATGTGTCAATCTCGCTGTGCAGGTAGCGCACCTTGACGCCCTGGTCGTCGAGGTATCGAGTGAGATCCTCGCAAAGACGCTTGGTGAGGGCGGTGATCAGCACGCGCTCGCCGCGCTCCGCGCGCGTCTGGCACTCGCCGAGCAGATCGACGACCTGTCCCTGGGCCGACCGCACCTCCAGTTCGGGATCGAGCAGGCCCGTCGGTCGGATCACCTGCTCGATGATCTCGCCCTCGGTCTGCTCCAGCTCGTAGGGACCCGGGGTCGCGCTGACATACATCACCCGCGGTACGAGCTGCTCGAACTCCTCGAACGTCAGCGGGCGGTTGTCGAGGGCCGACGGCAGACGGAAGCCGTGATCGACGAGCACCATCTTGCGCTGCCGATCGCCGTTGTACATCGCGCGGATCTGCGGCACGGTCACATGGCTCTCGTCGATCATGACGAGCCAGTCCTTGCCGCCCGGTCCCGCGGCGAAGTAGTCCAGCATGGTGTAGGGACGCTCGCCGGGCTGACGGCCATCAAGGTGACGCGAGTAGTTCTCGATGCCGGAGCAGTAGCCCACTTCCTCGATCATCTCGAGGTCGTACTTGGTGCGAGCCAGCAGGCGCTGTGCTTCGAGCAGCTTGCCTTCGCTGCGTAGCTCCATGACCCGCGCGTCCAGCTCCTCGCGGATGGCCTTTATGGAATTCTCGATGGTGCCTTCCTTGGTGACGTAATGGACGGCGGGGAAGATGAAGTACATCGATTCTTCGGCGAGGATCTCCCCGGAGGTCGGGTTGATCAGCGCGAGTGACTCGATCTCGTCGCCGAAGAGTTCGATGCGCACCGCGTACTGCTCGTACGCCGGTTGGATCTCGATGGTGTCGCCCCGCACGCGGTACGTGCCGCGCTTGAAATCGTAGTCGCCCCGGGTGTACTGCATCTCGTTGAGCGCGAGCAGGAAGGCGCGTCGCTCCAGCTCCTGACCGACCTGAAGGGTGTACACCCGATCGCTGTACGCCTCGGGGGAGCCGAGGCCGAAGATGCATGAGACCGACGCGACAACGACGCAGTCTCTGCGGCTGAGCAGGTTGCTTGTCGCCGCGAGGCGCAGCCGGTCGAGGTCGTCGTTGCGGCTTGCGTCCTTCTCGATGTAGATGTCGCGCTGCGGGACGTACGCCTCGGGCTGGTAGTAGTCGTAGTAGGAGACGAAGTAGCTGACGGCGTTGTCCGGCAGCAGCTCCTTCATCTCCTCGAAGAGCTGCGCGGCGAGTGTCTTGTTGTGGCTCAGGATGAGCGTTGGTCGCTGCAGCTTCGTGATGACGTTCGCCATGGTGAACGTCTTGCCGGTGCCCGTTGCACCCAGCAGTGTGACCGCCTTCTGCTCCCGCGTGAAGCGCTCGCAGATGCCGTCGATCGCCGCGGGCTGATCGCCGGTGGGGACCATCTCGGTCTTGAGCTCGAATTGCTTGTCGGTGACGAGCATGGCGATACTCTATCGCCCGGCGACGGCCGAACGTCGCCGCTGGGGATCCGAGTGAAAGGAATGGCGATGCGACGCGTGGCGATGACGATCGGGGTTCTTGTGGGAACACTGACGATCCTGGCGGCGCTCGATGCCCAGGAGCAGCCGCCCGCGGCGGGTGATGCCTTCGGCAAGCAGTTGATGGATGGCCTGCGGGCGACGGAAGGCTGCTACGGCGTCGAGGCTGCGGCGATGAGCGAGAGCGGCATGCGCAGCATCATCGCATGGTTCGAGAACAAGGAGGCCGTGAAGCGCTGGTACCAGTCGCCGACGCATCACTTCTTCATGCGCGCGGCAGGGGCCGATCCCACGCAGACGTCGCCGCTGGAGTACATCACCGATCCGGACATGCCGATCATGGTCATGGCGTCGATCAAGATGGGGCAGCCCGCGCCCGGTTCGCGCATGCCCATCAGTGAATTCTCCGTCGCGCTGTACACGCCCCTGCCCGGCGGCGCCATGATCGGCGGCCGGCTCGCCCCGATGGAGTTCCCCATCCCGAAGATGCGCGGCATGCCCGAAGATTCCGAGTAACGAGCGTTCTACTCGCGCAGCAGCGCGACGCTGTAGGGCCGCAACTCGTATCGGAACACGCCTGCGCGCACGCCGGCGTCCGACTCCATGAGCCGTTCGACATCGCCGCGGCTCATGCCTTCGAGAATCACGATGCCGATAGGGTGCGCGTCCTGTGAGCGACCGGCGAGCACGAGTCGCCCGGCATCCCGCTCCCGCTGGAGCATGGCGAAGTGCTCACCGACCGCCGCCAGTTCCGATGGCGTGGCGTCTGCGGGGAAGGACTCGCGGCTGGGCGTCAGCAGGACCAGCCACTGTTGCGTCTCATAGTCGGTGCTCATGCCGCGGAGTGTCCCAGAATCGAGAGAGACGGGCTACGATTCAGCGACGAATACCACTTCTGAAAGGACTGCGGCGCCATGGCGACCAACACCGAAGCTCTCAGCCCGACCTCTCTTGGTCTTGAAGCCATGGAGCGCAGCCGCGCCTGGCTGAACGGTCTGCTGGACACTCTGACGCCCGAGCAGTTCTTCGCGCGCCCCGAAGGTACGCGCACGCACGCGATGTATGTCATCGGACATCTCGCCTTCGCCGACCAGGGCTTCCTCGGGTACCTCGGCGTCGATGACAGGATCGTGCCGGACGCGTGGACCGAGTCCTTCAACTTCAAGAAGGAGACGGTGTCGGACTCACCGAACGACTTCCCGCCGGTCGAGGAGGTGCGTGAGGTCGCACAGAAGGTGCGCGATCGCCTGCTCGAGCATTTCAGATCGCTGACGCCAGAGCAGCTTGCCGCTCCATTTGATGCGGATTTCCAGATGTTCGCGTCGTGCCCCGCAGCGCTCATGTCATCCATCGCGTACCACGAAGGCTTCCACTCTGGCCAGATCGCCACGATCCGCCAGGCGCTGGGCCTCGCGCCGGTGATGATGTAGTGGCGGCTTGTCTGCACCGCAGAGGCGCAGAGAACGCAGAGCAGTTCACGAAGACCGATGCTCCGTAGACTCGGTTGACGCTGTGCCCTCTGTGGTCTTCGTGATTCCCGTCTTCCTCTTCTCCGGTTTTTCCCTCTTCCGCCTTCCTCCGCGCACTCCGCGCCTCAGCGGTAAACGCCGCCTCACCCCCGCGTGGACTGCAGCAGGGCCCTCGGGCGCAGGCTGCTGAGGCGAAGGACGATGGGCGTGACGAAACCGAGCGTGAGCACCAGGAGGATCGTCCACCCCAGCGCGATCGCGCCGACAGGCGGACGCATGCGCAGTTCAAGACCCGCGGCAAGCGCAGAGAAGTGCTGTCCGGCCCATGCGCCCTGCAGTCCCAGCCCCGTGCCGAGCACGCAGGCAGTCAGCGCGACAAGCACGACCTCGGCGAAGAGCAGGCGGGCCAGCAGGCCGCGGCCTGCGCCGACGGAGCGCAGCACGCCGAACTCGTAGCGACGGGCATCGATGCCCGCGATGAGCACGTTGGCCACCCCGAAGCAGCCGATCAGCATCGCGCCGATCGCGACGATGGTCGCGATGCGCATCGAGCCCATCCCGATGGTGGTGATCTGTTCCTTGATGCTGCGCCCCGAGCCGATGACCAGACCCTGGGTATCCAGGGCAGCCTGCAACTGCTCGACAGCCGCGTCATCATCGATGTCGACCCGGAGGGAGATCTGGATCAGATGAATGGCGTCGGTACTGAAGAACTCGCGCAGCACGTCGCGCGAGCCGAAGACGGCGTGAATCGACTGCTCGGCATACTCCTCCTCGAAGTCGAAGTACCGCTTGACGATGTCCAACCCGGGGCTGGTGACGGCGCCGACAATCTCGAAGTCGCGCGTCTTGCCGCGATGCGTCAGTGGGAAAGGGTCGCCGATACCGAAGCCCTCGCGCTCGACGAGGAACTCCTGGGCGACGAGCAGGCCGGTGCCGTCGCGCAGCTTGGGCAGCGCGTCCTCCGGTGTGCCGGCGACCCAGTGCAGGTTCGTCATCTCGAAGAACGCATCGACCTCGAAGGCGATGAAGGTGGTGCCGGGTCGGCTGAAGCCCGCGAGGCCGACGGCCTCGTTGTCCACGCGCAGCAGTGTGATCGCCGATGTCTGCTCGACGAACTCGAGATCCTCCACCGTCTGCTGCATCTCCGGTGTCAGACCGACGAGCAGTCCGTTCACGAATGCATCGGGAAAGCGGATCGTGTCCAGCCAGTCGCGCAGGACGGAGTTGCCGTTGGTCCAGATGCTGACCATCATCGCCAGCCCGACCATCAGCGCACCGGCGGTGAACCCATGACGGAAAGGCGTCGCACCGACGGAACTGCTCAGCAGCGACTTCGGCAGCCCAAGCATCAGGCTCAGTGTCGGTGCGACGCCTTTCCGTCATGGGTTCACCGCCGGTGCGCTGATGGTCGGGCTGGCGATGATGGTCAGCATCTGGACCAACGGCAACTCC
>JBCBTA010000292.1:0-4546 GCA_039818905.1 Planctomycetota bacterium | reverse complement strand
GCCATCAGCGCCGCCTGATGCTCGTCGGCCACCGCCAAGAGCATGGCGTACAGCGCGACCGCAGTCTTGCCGGAGCCGACATCTCCCTGGATCAGCCGGTTTGCCGGTGTCGGCTGCTGCAGGTCCGCCGCGATCTCGCCAACGACCTTGTCCTGGCCGGGCGTCAGAGTGAATGGGATGCGCCCGCGGATGTGCTCGTCGATCGTCTCGCTCCAGCGCAGACCTGGTGCGCGGAGCGTGCGACGCACGTACGCACGCTTCATCTGGACACCAAGCTGGAGTAACAGCAGCTCGTCGTAGATCAGGCGGCGGCGAGCATCCTCGATCTCCCCAGCATTCGCCGGTGCATGCATCATGCGGTAGGCATCACGAAGCGACGGGAGTTCGCGATCGCGCCGAAAAGCCTCGTCGAGGTGATCCTCGATCAGGGGCAGTGCGTCTGTGAGCACCCCTGCAATGGCCTCCTCGATGTCGCGGCTCGGAAGATCCTCCGTGGCCGGGTAGACCGGGCGCAGCCGCTCCTCCAGTTCTGCGGGCTCTTCCTCAGCAATGGCTTCCCAGCGCGGATTGGCCATCTGCAACTGTCCACGCATGCGCTTGCACTTGCCCTGCACGCGCATCCGCATCCCGGCATGGATCCGGCTCTGCAGATACGGCTGGTGAAACCACACGAGTTCCAGCCTACCGGTCTCGTCGTGGAGGACCGCTTCGAAACGCGGTGCCCGGCCAAAGCGCGAGACCTTGGTCGCTGTCACCTCGCCCCGCGTTGCGACCACACGATCCGCCTCCAGCGCATCGATGGTCAGTTCTCCAGCCTCGTGCTCGTGCCGGTGAGGGAGGTGATGCACGAGGTGGGCGAGCGAGGGAATCCCCAAACGGCGGAACGCGGGCGCCTGCCGCGCATGTACACGCGGCACATCCTCGATCGGCGTCGTGAGCGGGAGTCCGCGCGCAGGATCGGCCATGGGCGCACAGGATACGCGGACACCTGCTCTCGATTGCACTTCCGGTGGGATCAGCGGCCGATGACGACGATCTCGACACGCCGGCTCTGCGACTTGCTGCCACGCGGCACCGCCGGGCCATAGCCCGCGATGTGCATCCGGTTCTTGTCAACACCCTTCGAGCCGAGGTACTCCTCGACTGCCAAGGCGCGCTCGGCGCTCAGCCGCTCATTGGTCTTCCACTTGCTCTTGCGGATCGGATCATTGTCGGTGTGGCCGGCAATCCGAATCTCGTTGCCCGCATAGCGCGAGTTCAGCACGGCGGCGATCTGGTCCAGCGTCTTCTTCGACTGGGACCGCAGCGACACCGAGCCGGACGCGAAGAGCACGTCACCGGCAACGTCCACAACAATGTCTGAGCCGCGCATCGAGGTTGACGTGCCGCCGATGCCCTCGAAGCCCGTGTTGGCTTCCGCCTCGGCGAGCTCGCCACGAGCCTGCGCAAGCTCTGCGCTCAGTCGAGCTCGCTCATCGGAAAGACCGGCGTTGCGGCCTTCAGCGTCATCGAGCGCAGCACGAAGCTGTGCCTCACGATCACGCAGTTCCTCGTTCTCGCGCTGATACTGCGCGAGCAGCGCGTCATCGGCCTTGTTGTTCGAGCAGCCCACCATTCCAGCGGCAGGCAGCATCAGGCCACACATCAACAGGCAGCGAAGCGTCCGCATATGGATCCATCCCTTCATCGCGGTCCTCCATGATCGTCGATGCCCCGCGTCGGGGCCCTCACCAGCATCATCGTACCTGATGGCGCAGATTCGTCACGGCAGGTCGATCGTGCGGCCACTGATCGTGGACAGCAGCACCTCGAACCCGGGCTTGCCGAGGACCACAAGCATCGATGAGATCGCAAGATGCGGCCCGAACGGGATCGCCGTGCCGGAACGATTGAACATCGTGCCGCTGATGACGCTCCCCGCTGCCCACAGCAGCCCGAGGAATGGGGCGGTGAAGAACGCCAGCACAGGATCGATCCAGCCAAGCACCGCCCCGACCGCACCCATCAGGTGAACGTCACCCAGCCCCATCGCCTCCTTGCCGAAGGCCAGGCTCGCGAAGATGCGCACGCCCCAGACCACGCCTCCACCGACGAGATACCCCGCCAGCGAGCCCCCGAGCGCACCCAGCCACAGTGGGGGATCTGCCAGGGCCGTCCCCGTCATCCACCAGCCCAGTGCGCCGAGGCCGATGGCGGGTGACAGATACACCAGTTCCTTCAGCATCTCGCGCCGTGCGTGCGGGTAGCCGAGCCACACGGGCTCAACGTGGCTGTCCGGGCCCGTCATCGTGCGCCGGAGGAAGACCCCGATGACGAGGCCCACGCTCATCCCAAGCGCCAGCCCGAGCCACGGCTGTCCGATCGGATGGCCGAACAGAAAGCCCAGGAACATCCCGGCGACACCGGGGCCAGTCAGCAGCACGGTGCGCATCAGCACCTGCGTGAGCGAGGGGGCGTCCCCGTCGTCCTGTGACGCGTCCTGGGTCTCTTCAGCCTGCTTGAGCTTGGCCTCCGCCTCCTTTTCCCACTCCTCGTAGTCCGCGAAGCTGCGCGGCAGCAGACGCACTTGCATCAGGCCAACGGCGATCGCGATGCCGAGCGTGCACCCCAGCGTCGCACCGAGCCATGGCCCGCTGACCAGCGGCAGGACCCATTCGTTCCACGCGGGTGATTCCGCACGCTTGAAGCTGTACCACGCGGCGTACGCGGGATGCACGATGAAGCCCGCCGCGGTCACCAGCCACGGGATCGACAGCGGGATCATGAAGGTGCGCGCGTCGATCAGCGTGATCGCGACCAATGCGCCGATCATCAGCAGAATCAGCAGGAACATCGGCGCCGATGCGACCACACCCATGCGAGCCCACTCCGGCGTCCAGAAGGCCGGTGTCAGTCCCACCAGTTCGAACACCGACGGGCGCATGTACCACATCGCAAACGCACCGCCGAAGAGCAGGGCGACCAGCAGTTCAACCGCAGGGTACTCAACCGAGATGGGTGAGCGGCAGAAGCGGCATCGCCCGCGGAGCAGCAGCCATCCGAGGATCGGCACGTTCTCGCGCCACGACAGGCGTGTGCCGCAGGATGGACAGGCCGATGGGGGGCGCACCAGGCCCTCACCTCGTGGCAGTCGATACACGACGACATTGATGAACGACCCGACGATCGCACCGAACGCGAGCATGAAGAGCAGGCTCGTCGAGGACGAGATCCACTGGATGGTGGTAAGGCTGCCCATACTCAGTTGGTATCGGCGTCGTCGCGCTCCGGGCTGAGTTCTTCGACCCGCTGCTCCGCCTGGTCCAGGACGGCGCGGCAGTGGGCAATGAGCTTCATGCCGCGCTCGTACTCGAGAAGCGACTCCTCGAGCCCGATCTCGCCCGACTCAATGCGATCGTTGATCGACTCCAGCGATGCAATCGCCTGCTCGAACGTCATCGAGGACAGATCGTCGTCCTGCTTGGTCTTCTTGGCCGGCTTGCTCACGCCGAGAACCTACCTCCCCTCGGTCGGGGTGTCGAGGGATCGGCCATCGCCGAACAGGTCCATCTGATTGCGCACGTCACGCGCTCGTCGCCGGGCTCGCCGAGGCGGGAGCGGCGTCGGTGCGTCCAGGGCTGGCCTTGAGCCATCCCCACCGACGGTCGAGACGAATGCACCATCGGCAAGACGCGTTTCGATCGCGTCTCCGGAATGCACGTCGCCGATCGACTTCACCACCGATCCGTTGGGTCTGGTTGTCACGGAGTAGCCTCGAGCCAGCACGTTGGCCGGGCCGACGACCACCAACTCACGCTCCAGCGCATCGACGCGCTCGCTCCATCGACGCAGGGTGGCCGACATGTTCTGGTGCAGCGTGCGCCTGGCATGGACGGCATCGAAGCTGCTCAAACGCATCTGAAGGCAGCGCAGCAGCCGTTCGGACTGGGTGTGGAGCCGAGCCGTGCGCATGGCGTAGACCGCCTCGGGCCTGTGCGCTGCGAGTCTGCGGGCCCCATGTTCAAGCCGCAACCTGTCGCGTCCGAGCCGGGTGCGCACCGATCGGCGTATGTCACTCGTCGAGCGCACAAGCCGGTCCGACGGCGTCCGAAGCAGTGCCGCGGCGTCCATGAACCAGGGCCTGCGTGCAAGGCTCCGAAGCCGCGTCTGTTCATGCTGGATGTGCCGCGAGAGCAGCGTCCGCATGCGACCGCCGAGCTGTTCAACCTGCTCTGCCAGAGCCGCGCGATCGGGCACGAGCCGCATCGCGGCCTGCGTCGGCGTTGCGGCTCGCTCGTCGGCAACGAGTTCGGCGATTGTCGTGTCTGTCTCGTGACCGATGGCGGCGACGACCGGCACAGCACACTGAACGATGGCCTCGGCAACTGTGCGCTCGTTGAATGCCCAAAGATCCTCGAGCGAGCCGCCTCCTCGCGTCAGGATGATCGCATCGATCCCGAGCGCGGCATGCTGCTTCGAGATGCGCCGAAGCGTCGCAGCGATCTGCGGCGCGGCACCTTCACCCTGCACGCGGACGTCGGCAATCAGGACATCGACACCGGCGAAG
>JBCBTA010000291.1:0-4550 GCA_039818905.1 Planctomycetota bacterium | reverse complement strand
GGTCGGCTGGGTCATCGGCGGCCTCGCGGCGTGCGCCACCATCCTCATCGGCACGTCCATGCGTGACCCGATCGTCACGGTGCTGACCGTGCCCATCGACCTGCGCCTGGCCTTCTTGGCCGGCCCCGCCGTGATCGGCCTGCTGACATTCGAGACGCTGGTCTACATCGGCGTGCGCCACATGCGGTTTGCAAACGCACCGGCTGCGTCCCTCACGCCGCGCAAAGAGCCCGCTAAAGGCGGGTGAATCGGCGGATACGACGTATCGTTGTGAGTGATGTCCGGGACGCCATCCGACCTCCGCTGTGAATCGTGCGGCTATAGCCTCGCGGGGCTGCCGACAGATGGTTCGTGTCCGGAGTGCAGCACGCCGATTCAGGAGTCGATGGGTCGAGCCGGCTCGCCATGGCAACAGAAGCCGAGCGTCGAGTCGTGGCTGCGCACCGCCACATTGACGCTGTTGCAGCCGCGAGCGGAACTCGCACGTATATCGACGGTGCGTTCCGTTGGTTCGCTGCGACGGTCCTCTCTGGCTGTGATGACGATTCCAATCCCGCTGACAGTTGTGAGTACGATGATGGTGCGCGGCTGGGGCGCTCTCTTCGATGTACTCTTCTTTGGTTCGCTCTCGTTTTTGGTTGTTCTCGGTGCGGCCATCGTCGGCTTGTTTGCGACGCATAGTCTCATGTTGTTTGGTGCAGGTGAGCGACGTACATTCGCGTCAGCGGCTGGCGCGCACGGTATAGCCGCTCTTTCACTCCTGTTCAACATCTGGTTTGTGATTGCAGCATTTGCGCTCGTGCTACCGATGTCGCCGTTCATGATGGCGTCCTTCACGATCGCGAGCGCTTATCCGCTGGGTGTGCTTGTCTGGATTTGCCTCTTCATCGCGACCATGTGGCGGACATCGGGCGAGTAGAGCACCCGCCGCGGCGTACCGTTGTTTGCGATGCCAGAGACGCCGTTTGACATCCACTGTGGCAACTGCGGCTACAGCCTTGCAGGCTTGCCGCCGAGTGGTGCATGCCCGGAGTGTGGCGCGCCTATTCGGCATTCACTGGAGCGTCCCGGCACGCCTTGGCAGAATCGGTTCGGGCCAGTTGCGTGGCTCCGCACCGCGTGGGGGGCCGTCTTTCGCCCAACCCACATGCTCAGGGTCGCGCTCCCGACGCGACGCCTCCGAACGCTCCAGTACGTCTCGGTCATTGGGTTCTGGCTGCCGCTGCTGCTGTATGTGCCCCTTGGATGGACTGTCATGGTCCTCTACAACGACCCTCTCGCGTTCGTGGGATTCGTTCTCAGTCTGGTGCCGCTTGTCACGCTCGCCCCACCGCTCTTCGTTGTGTCATTCTTCATGACCGGTCCACCCGTTCTGCCGCGACGTGATCCCGGAACCGCCCGAGTGCTGCGACCCCACGGCATGGCCGCGGTGTGCCTGCTGTTCAACATCTGGGGCACAGTTGCAGTGCTGCAATTGACACTCGTGACCGCGGCGTGGGACATGACGGGTGAACTCTGGGCGTGGTATCTCAGGTTCGGCGTGAACGTGATCCTGCTCGTGCTCGCTGCGCTGGTCATCGTGTGGTGGGTGGCCTTCCGCCGGGCCGCAGTGCGATGCCAGCCCGCAGCCGCCGATGCCTGACCCGCGTCCTCCGCCCCCTGAATCCGCCTCCGCCCGCCCCGGCTATCATCCGTCACCATGTTCCCCAGACGACCCAACAAGCAGATCATTCTCGGCGACGACCGCGTCGGATACGTCCGTGTCGGCGGCGGCCTGCCCACCCGGCGCCACCCCGACGCCACGCCCACCTCGGCCCCCGAGGACGGCGGCCCGGCCCCCGTCTCCGTGCAGACCATGACCGCCGGCTACACCTACGACGTGGACGCCTGCGTCGCGGAGATCAACCGGATGGCCGCGGCTGGTGCCGACGTCGTCCGCGTCGCCGTGCCCGAGCGGAAGGACACCGACGCACTCCGCGAGATCATCCCGCAGGTCTCCGTGCCGATCGTGGCCGACGTCCACTTCCACTTCAAGCGGGCCCTCGAGGCCGTGGAGGCGGGTGTCCACAAGATCCGCCTGAACCCCGGCAACATCTCCGATCGCGATCAGGTGAATGAGGTCATCGCCGCCTGCCGCGAGAAGGACCTGCCGATCCGCGTCGGCGTCAACGAAGGCTCCATCATCGAGCGCAAGGACAAGCAGAAGCGCAAGGAGGAGCTGGGCAAGTTCTTCGTGAAGAACCAGCTCGGCGGCAAGCACGCGCACCTGCTCGCCCTCATCATCGCCAAGCTCGAAGAGTACATGGACATCTTCAAGGAGCAGGACTTCGAGGACGTCGCCATCAGCTGCAAGAGCATGGACGCGTCCTTCACCGTCGCCGCGTACAAGGAGGTCGCCGAGCGGTTCGATCACCCGCTGCACCTCGGTGTCACGCACGCCGGCCCGAAGGAGACCGGCTGCATCCGCTCCATCAGCGCGCTGTCGGGCTTGCTGACGCAGGGCGTCGGCGACACCATCCGCATCAGCTACGCCAACGATCCGGTGTACGAGGTCGAGGATGGCCTGGAGCTGCTGTACTCGCTGGGCCTGCGCGAGCGCAAGAACGCCGAGCTGATCGCCTGCCCGACGTGTGGGCGCATCCAGGTCGATCTCTTCACGCTGGTGCAGGACGTGCGCAAGAAGCTGGAGAAGGACATCACGGTGCCGATGAAGGTCGCCGTGATGGGCTGCGTGGTCAACGGCCCGGGCGAGGCGGAGGGCGCCGACGTCGCCGTCTTCGCCGGCGATCGCAAGGGCATCATCTACGTGCAGGGCGAGCGCGTCGCCAACATCCCGGAAGAGGAGATCCTCGACCGACTGCTGGAGGAGTGCAAGATCTTCCAGAAGCGCGTGCTCGACGGCGACGTCAGCCTCGGCGACAAGGTGGTGGACATCGTCCCGCCCGATCCGATCGGCGAACTCGGCAGCGGCATCGACAAGATCGCCCGAGGCGACGTCGAGAAGATCACCCAGGTGACGGTGGGTGGAAGCTGAGGCTGGGGACATCAGCGCCGATTGAGATTCCACAATCCGAAAGCCTCTTCCCACTTATCGGGTTCTGGTTCCCACAGCCCGACCCGAACGACAAAGTCGTCTCCGTTCCACAAAGGCTCGGCAAACAGTGGGCGGCGCAAGATTCCGGTGGATGGTCGGAGCGTCACGGTCACGGGCGCTGCCTCAAGCCACTCAAGACGTGCGCTGACTTGAAAGGATGGTTGCTCCGGTCTCAGCAGGACCCAGCCGATGTGCTCCCCGTATTGCCGCTGGCTCACGTAGACATCTGCTGCGATCGTCATGGTTGGCGCTGACGAGAGCGTGATGCAGATCTGGCCGTGCTTCGGCCGCGCCCAGGCATGAAACCCTCTGGCGCAATCTTGGTCAGGATTGGCCCCAAGGAAGGCCTCGCACCAGGACGATTCGGAGGATGCATCCAGCCGGATGGGGTCCGCGCGGGCTGGGCCAACTTCGATGTCCAGGGACGCGGTCTTTGTGATCTGAGCAAGCGGGGTCGGTGGGTCTCCAAGGTGGATGGGATCGACATACGAGAGCGTCCACCAACCATTTGCACGTCGATGGTCATAGATCGCTGCATCGACCTCGACCTCAAGCGTGTGACGACCCTCGGTCTCTGGCACGGTCACCCAGAACCCGGGCACGTAGTAGTCGCGCTCCCACGTCCGGAGCGAGTATTGACGTCGTACTGCTGGCGTCAGCAGACTGCCGGCTGCGGGCCAGTCGGCCGACGATCCAGTAAGTGAAGCAGAAAGCGCAACCGGTGCCCCAGCGCCTTGAAAGGTCTGCGGCAGGATCGTCACGTCTAGATTCACCCAGATGGTGTCACCCGCCGCGATGGGACCCGGGGGAGACTCTGCGATCAGCTCGGGTTCGAACATCTCCTCGAAGTACGCTTGAGTAACGGTGGCAGACAGATCTTTGGCGTTGATGCGCGCTCCATAGTCATAGACGACCATGTGGTAGTTCGGTGAGCCGAGAGAGATCTTGCGAGCCGTCAGGCGTATGAACTGAACCAACTGCTCATCCGAAGCACTTTCGTCATTGGCGAGTCGATGGCGAATCAGGTCAACAAGCCAGGTGTAGTCCCCGCTGTCGTCCTCAAAAGCGAGGTCCATCAACGCGCTGAAGAAGAGGTCGCCTCTCTCTTCGCCAAAGTGCGATGCTTCCGATATCACCAGAAGGTACCACGTGGTTCGGCGCTTACGAAGCAGTGGTTGCAGCTCGCGAAGATAGGCTTCGATCGCCTGTCCGTCGGTTGGTAGCGCACGTGTTCGCCGTCCGAGTTCGCGGCTCGCCCACTTCCGCCCATCTGACGACATCGACACGAGCCAGCTCGTCGGGTACAGCCGCGGCAGGATGTGTCTGTATGTGACCGTCCCTCCGCCGACCAGGGCGCCGATCGCAATCAACAACGCCATCGCCCGTGTGATGTACACCCACACGAAGTCTCTCTTCGGGCCGCGGCCGACGGCGTACGGCTTTGTCAGGTCCGCGC
>JBCBTA010000290.1:0-4553 GCA_039818905.1 Planctomycetota bacterium | reverse complement strand
GAGGTCTTCGGCGGCTTCTTCCTGATCCACGCGGACAGCTATGACGACGCCGCCAGCGTGTGCGAGGATTGCCCGCATCTGGACTACGGTACGATCGAGATTCGCGCTGTCGAGAGCCAGTAGGCTGATGCGAGATTCGATCCCGCAACTCATTGACCACCTCTTCCGACACCAGGCAGGTCGCCTGGTGTCGCATTTGGTCCGAGCACTTGGGCCGGCGTCGGTGGATCTCGCCGAAGACGTCGTTCAGGACGCGCTCGTCACTGCGCTGCGGCGATGGCCATTTGACGGTGTCCCGGACGATCCCGCAGCGTGGCTCGCTCGCGTCTCACGCAACAAGGCACTTGATGTACTGCGCCGACAGACGACACTTCGTTCGAAGCTCCCGGCGCTTGAGGCACAGGCGCTGCACACGTCCGAGGAGCAGTCGGCATCAGCTCGGTTCTCTGACGAATTGGATGACGACGTACTGCGCATGATCTTTGCATGCTGCCACCCGTCGATCCCATCGGACGCGCGCGGGCCGCTGACACTCAAGCTCGCTTGCGGCTTCGGGATCGGGGAGATCGCATCGGCCTTCCTCCTTCGAGAGCAGACGGTCGCACAGCGCATCGTGCGGGCCAAGCGTCAGCTGCGGCTGGGGACGATCGAAGTCGAGGTACCCGGACCCGGTGGGATTGCAGAGCGCGTGGACTCGGTGCTCGAGGTGCTGTATCTGATGTTCAACGAGGGGTACGCGGCCCACCAGGGCGAAGATCTGGTGCGCGCGGATCTTGTCGAAGAGGCAATTCGGCTGGCCCAGCTCCTGACGTCGCATGAAATGACGGCACTGCCGCAATCTCATGCGCTGTTGAGCCTGATGCTGCTGCAGGGCTCGCGCCTGCCTGCTCGGGTCGATCGTAAGGGGCGTCTCGTGCTGCTTGCAGATCAGGATCGGTCGCTGTGGGATCCGCACTTCATCGCGGCGGGCTTTCGACACCTCTCGCTGGCCAGCGCGGGCGCCCACCTCAGCGAATTCCACGTGCAGGCTGCCATCGCGGCATGCCACATTGCGGCAACTCGCGCGGAGGACACCGACTGGGCCCAGATTCTCGCGCACTACGACACGCTGGTGGAACACGCGCCTTCACCGGTGGCCTACCTCAATCGTGTCGTCGCCGTCGCCAAGGTGCATGGAGCGGCAGCAGGTCTTGACGCCCTCGACGCAATTGAGACGGCGGCGCTCGATGACTATGCACTTTTGCCCGCGACGCGTGGAGAACTCTTGCAGCAGATCGGTCGTCATGATGACGCCGCGGAGGCGTTCGCCCGTGCACGTGACCTGGCGCGAACGGAGCCGGAGCGACGCTTCCTCGAGGCGCGAATCAGACACCTCACAGACTGATGATGCGCGGGCGCCCATCCTCGAAGCGGCAGTGGGGACATCCCTGATGCCGGACATCCGGCTGGGGTCAATTCTGGCCGGATGTTCGTGGACTTCGGGATCCCCTCAGCGGCATGGAGGGTCGTCTGATACCGTGCAATTCCCCCAGTCATTACGGAGGAGTTGTTCATGACAGCCACTCGCACTGTCTGTTCGCTTTCGTCCATCCTGCTCACCCTTGGCGTGTGTGTCACGGCGTCACTCACCAGAGCGGACGAATCGACGCCTGACGACGCCGCACAGCCGATGAGCGCAGCGACGTTTCGCGGCTTGCAGCTTCGCTCGATCGGGCCGGCCTTGATGTCTGGTCGCGTCTCCGACCTCGAGGTGCATCCTGAAGATCAGAGCACGTGGTACGTCGCTGTGGGCAGCGGCAACCTCTGGAAGACGACCAACGCCGGGACGACCTGGGAGACCATCTTCGATGACCAGGGCTCGTACTCCATCGGGTGTGTCACGCTCGACCCTGCCAATCCGGACGTCGTGTGGGTTGGCACGGGCGAGAACGTCGGCGGGCGCCACGTCGGCTATGGCGATGGTGTGTACCGAAGTCGCGATGGTGGAAAGACATGGGAGAATCTCGGCCTTGCCGACTCGCAGCACATTGGCATGATCGTGATCGATCCGCGCGACTCCGACACCGTCTTCGTCGCGGCGGAGGGTCCGCTGTGGTCCCCGGGGGGAGATCGCGGTCTGTTCAAGACGACCGATGGCGGTGAGACGTGGGAGAAGATCCTCGGTGGCGGGGAGTACACCGGGGTCAACGAGGTCCACCTCGATCCGCGCGATCCCGACGTCATGTATGCGGTCACACAGCAGCGCTTCCGGAACGTCGCCGCACTGATCAACGGCGGTCCCGAGAGCGGCATCCACAAGTCAACCGATGGTGGCACCACGTGGCGTGAACTCACCAACGGCATCCCGAAGGACGACAAGGGACGTATCGGCTTCGACATCTCGCCGATCAATCCCGATATCGTGTACGCCACGATCGAACTGGCCCATCGCAAGGGCGGCTTCTTTCGCAGTGACGATCGAGGCGAGTCCTGGACCAAGGGCGCCGAGTACATCTCCGGCGGCACCGGGCCGCACTACTACCAGGAGATCTTTGCAAGCCCGCACAAGCTCGATCGGGTGTACCAGATGGACGTGCGCATGCACGTCACGGAGGATGGCGGGAAGACGTTCCGGCGGATGCGCGAAACGCATAAGCACAGCGATAATCATGCCCTCGCGTTCAATCCCGACGACCCGGACTACCTGCTGGTCGGCTGTGATGGAGGGGTGTACGAGAGCTGGGACCTCGGCGAGACGTGGAAGTACGCCGCCAATCTTCCGGTGACGCAGTTCTACAAGGTGGCCGTTGACTACGACGAGCCCTTCTACAACGTCATCGGTGGTACCCAGGACAACGCCACCCAGCACGGTCCGTCTCGGACGGACAACACCCACGGCATTCGCAACTCCGACTGGCGGATTACCGTCTTCGGCGATGGCCACCAGCCGGCAATCGACCCGACCAATCCCGACATCATCTACTCGCAGTGGCAGCAGGGAAACCTGGTGCGCCACGACCGCAGGACAGGTGAGATCGTCTACATCCAGCCGCAGCCCGCGGCAGATGAGGAGACCGATCGCTTCAACTGGGATGCGCCGATCCTGATCAGTCCGCACGATCCGGCCCGTCTGTACTTCGCGAGTCAGCGTCTCTGGCGCAGTGATGATCGCGGGGAGTCGTGGACGGCCATCAGCGGCGACCTGTCGCGCGACATCGACCGGCTGACCGAGCCGATGATGGGGCGCGTCTGGAGCTTCGACGCCATCTGGGATCTCTACGCGATGTCCAAGTACAGCACGATTACCTCCATCTCGGAGTCACCCCAGCGAGATGGACTGATCTACGTCGGAACCGATGATGGACTGATTCACGTCACCGAAGATGGTGGACGCAATTGGCGGACGGCTGGTGCACTGCCGGACGTGCCTGAATTCGCGTTCGTCAATGACATCAAGGCCGATCTGCACGATGCCAACACCGTGTACGCCTGTCTCGATGATCACAAGGCGGGTGACTTCACGCCGTACGTCCTCAAGAGCACCGATCGTGGACGCACCTGGTCGTCGATCCGCGGTGATCTGCCAGATCGTCATCTCGTCTGGCGACTGGTGCAGGACCATGTGAAGCCGGAACTGCTCTTTCTCGGCACCGAGTTCGGCGTTTTCTTTAGCGTGGATCACGGTGAACAGTGGATCAAGCTGACCGGCGGCGTGCCGAACATCCCGTTCCGCGATCTTGCGATTCAGACGCGGGAGAATGACCTCGTCGGCGCGACATTCGGTCGCGGCTTTTACATCCTTGACGACTACACACCGCTGCGGCATGTCTCCGAGGCATCGCTGGAGCAGAATGCGGAGCTCTTCCCCGTGCGCGACGCGTGGTGGTACATCCCCCGCCGCACGCTGGGGTATGGCCAGAAGGCGTCCCAGGGGCATGGCTTCTTCGTTGCGCCGAATCCGCCTTTCGGTGCGACCTTCACCTACTACCTGCAGGAGCCTCTCCAGACGCGCAAGGACCTGCGCACCAAGCGAGAGGTGGAGATTGCCGAGGATGGTGGAGACACACCCACGCCGGGTTGGGACGCGCTGCGTGAAGAAGAGCTGGAAGAGGCACCGGCCGTCATCCTGACGGTGCGCGACGCCGAGGGCAATGTCGTGCGGCACATCACCGGGCCCACCGGTCGAGGCATCCACCGCGTGTCGTGGAGTCTCACGTACCCCTCGACCGATCCGTGGACGCCGCGCGAAGGCGAGGACGAGGGCAGCGAGTACAGCACGCGGGATCCTGCCGACGGCGTGCTCGTTGCGCCCGGGACGTACACCGTCCATCTCGCAACGCGGGTCGATGGCACGCTCGTGGACACAGGCAAGTCACAGCAGTTCGAGGTCGTTCCGCTGCGCGATGGCGGCACGCTCGAAGGCGCTTCGCCCACCGAGTTGGCCGCGTTCAACCGGGACTTCGCGGAGTTGCAGCGTGCTGTTTCCGGAGCCCGGCGGGTCGTGTCGGAGACCAAGCAGAGGCTCAAGGCTCTTCGACAGGCGCTCGACCGTTCGACCGTCGATGGCACGGCGT
>JBCBTA010000289.1:0-4568 GCA_039818905.1 Planctomycetota bacterium | reverse complement strand
TTCAAGGACGGACGCGTCAAGGTGCTCATCGGCGTCGGCCGCGGCAAGCAGGATCACGACAAGCGCCAGGACATCAAGAAGCGTGAAACGGATCGGGACCTGCGACGAGCGATGACGCGGAAACGGCTGTAGCCGCAGCAGCGGTGCCTACTGCTCGGCTCTCGGTCGGAATGCCGGTTCAAAGATCGTGAGTGCGGCGTCGTCGATGAGCTGCCGTGCGAGGCGGGTCATGCGGACGCGCTCGAGTTGCAGCCGCGCATCGCGCTCGGCGATCTCACGCACGTCGGCAAGTTCCGGCATCTCGGGATCGTTGACCGCACCGTCGCGCGACACGATGGCGAAGCCACCCTCGATGAGCACCGGATCCCCCACGTCGCTCGGGCCGAGTTGCACGACCATCGTGCGGATGGCTTCGGGCCAGCTGACGTCGGCGGGATTGACCGGGTCGATGAGTCCGCCGCGTGCGCCGCTGACGTCCGTCGAGACTTCCGCCGCGAGTTCACCGAAGGACTCGCCAGCGCGGATGCGCCGCATGACCGACTCCGCCTGGCGGGCCGTCGGCACCACGATGAGGCGCGCCGGATACGACGGGCCGTACCGCAGCAAATAGGCACGCTCGATGTCGGGCTGTGACACCACCACTTCGGTGCGCACCAGCGCGCGGAGCATCGCGGTGCGGCGCAGCAGCGACTCGAACCGCAGCGGCCCGAGCGCACGACGCCGACGGACCTCCATGAGCAGTCGGTTCGCCTGGGCTTCGTCCGGCGCCGGGGTGGCGTTGGTCAGCGTCTCGACGAGCAGCAGGCGCTCGGACTCCAGATCGTCCGTCGTAATGCGCACGGCCCTGCGACGGCACTCACGCTCCAGCTGACGCTCCAGCACGATCTCCTCGAGCACCTCGGGACCGGCCGCTTCGGCCAGCAGCGGCGCGAGATCATCCCAGCTGATGTCGTCACCGCTCATCACCGCCGGCGGCCGATCGCGCTCGATGGCGGCGCGGCGCTCCTCCGTCAGACCCTGGCTCTGCAGGTAGTCGTCGGTGCGGTCGAGCCCCTGGGTCAGGTCGATCGGATCGTCCTTGGGGCGCTCCTGCGCGGCGCAGGAGGCCAGAAGGAGGGAGAGGATGACGATGGTGTGCGGCTTCACGCGGAGACTGTATCGCGGCGGGCGCCTTTGGATCGATATCCTGCATCTGTGCGTGTCCTTGGCATTGATCCCGGCCTGCAGCTCACCGGCTTTGGCTGCCTCGACTTCGACGGCGGCTGGGAGCAGACGCCGCGGCTGGTGGATGCGGGGGTCATCCGGCTGAAGCCCGGCGACTCGATCTCCTCGCGCCTGTCCGTGCTGGAGCGGGATCTGCGCGAGCTGATGGAGGAGCTGACGCCCCAGGCCGCGTGCGTCGAGGCGTTGTTCTCGCACTACGCCCATCCGCGCACAGCGGTCACCATGGCCCACGCACGCGGCGTGATCCTGCTGACGCTGCAGCGGGCCGGCGTCGAGTTGGTGGAGCTGCCGCCGGCGGAGGTGAAGAAGGCGCTGACCGGCAGCGGGCGTGCATCCAAGGAGCAAATGCAGGCAGCTATCGCGGCGGTGCTCAGCCTGCCGTCGCAGCCCGAGCCACCGGATGTCGCCGATGCGCTGGGCGTCGCAATGGCCGGTGCCAGGCGCCTGCACGCCCGCGGCGTCGCGGTCGAGGGCTGAGTTCCTAGACTGGTGCCCCCATGGCCAAGAACAGTGACACACCCCGGGCACAGGTGCTCATCGTCGAGGACGAGGCGGATCACGCCGACGTGATGGCCGAGGCCCTGCGCCGGCCGGGGCACGTCTGCACCATCGTCAACGACGTTCCCGAAGCCATCTCCGAACTCCGCGGCGGGACGTTCGACGTCATCGTCACCGACCTGCGCATGCCCAACTCCGCCGGTGCGGAAACACCCAGCGGCCCCGTCGCAGCCGACGGCGGCGACGCGGGCATGAAGATCCTGCAGGCCTCGCGCGAGCTGCAGGATGAGGCGGAGACCATCATGGTCACGGCCCACGGCGACGTGCCGACCGCCCGCGACGCCTTCAAACACGGCGCGTTCGACTTCATCGAGAAACCGCTCGATCTCGAGCTGTTCCGCTCGCTGGTCAATCGGGCCGCCGAGACGGTGCTGCTGCGCCACTCCGGCGGTGAGCTCTCCGACCTGGTGCAGCACGACGGCTTCGAAGGCATCATCGCCGGCTCGGAGCCGATGCGGAAGATCATCGAGACGGTGCGCATGGTCGCACCGCACAAGCTGCCGGTGCTCATCACCGGCGAGAGCGGCACCGGCAAGGAGCTGATCGCCAAGGCGGTGCACAACAACTCGCCGCGCAAGGACAAACGCTTCGTCGCCTTCAACGCGGCGGGGCAGACCGAGAGCCTGATCGAGGATCAGCTCTTCGGGCACGTGCGCGGCGCGTTCACCGGAGCCGACAAGGACCGCGAGGGCGTCTTCGAATACGCCAACGGCGGCACGCTGTTTCTCGACGAGATCGGCGACATGCCCGAGAGCATGCAAGCCAAGCTCCTGCGTGTGCTGGAGACGGGCGAGGTCATCCGCGTCGGCGCCAACGAGGCCAAGCACGTGGATGTGCGCTTCGTGAGCGCCACCAACCGTGACCTGCAGAAGGCGATCACAGATGGACAGTTCCGCGAGGATCTGTTCTTCCGCATCAAGGGCGCGCTGGTGCACCTGCCGCCGCTGCGCGAGCGCCGCGAGGACGTGCCGCGGATCGTGCGCCATGCCATCGCGAAGTTCGCGTCCGACGCGGGGCGGCCGGTGCCGGACGTGACAGACGCCGCGATGATGCGTCTCACGGCGTACGCATGGCCCGGCAACGTGCGCCAGCTCCTGAACGTCGTGCAGAACATGGTGGTCGCCGCAGGCGATGGGCCGATCGACGTTCGTCACATCCCCGACGACATCGTGGTCGGGGACGACGATGAGATAGACGCCGGGGGCGCAGCCGCGGGTTCGCTGGCGGGGACGTCGCTGGAGCAGTTGGAGAAGCGAGCCATCCGCGAGACGCTCAAGCTCACCGGCGGCAACCGGGAGCAGACCGCCAAGATGCTCGGCATCGGCGAGCGCACCCTGTATCGAAAGCTCAAGGAGTACGGCCTGCGCTAGGCGCAGGACCACGCCCCCCTGCCGTTCTTTCCGGACGTCCACGGATCGTGCGCATGTCGCTGCGCGCGCCGGAAGAGACAGCCGATATACCCGGCGGAGTGCGACTTCAACAACGGAGCTCCGCCATGCCCACACTGCGGCGGAAAACCAGCGACGGCTCGCGCGGGCGGGCCAACACGCTCATCCTGATCCTCGGTGTCGTTCTCGGCCTCGCCGCGGCGACGTGGATCTCCTTCGGCCGTGACGCGGCGCTGGAGGTCCAGCGCGTCGTGCAGGACTGGCTGGAGACCCAGGGCACGACCAAGCCCGCCAGCGAGACCGGCGGCATGTCCGCCGAGGAGCAGGCCCCAGTCTTCAGCGAAGCGTTCCGCCAATAGAGCGCGAGGATCGGCGGCGTAGAATCGGCCCATGGCAGATTCCACACTCACCGTCGCCATCGCACAGATCGCACCCGTGTTGCTCGATCGGGCCCGCACCATCGACAAGGCTGCCGGCGCTGTCGTAGAGGCCGCGGCAACGGGCGCACGGGTCGTGTGCTTCGGCGAGGGATTCGCGCCGGGATACCCCGTGTGGCTGGATCGCACCGACGCCGCCCGCTTCGATGCCCCGGACCAGAAGGCGATGCACGCGATCTACCTCGACCAGGGCGTGGACTGCGAGGCGGACCACCTCGACCCGGTGCGCGACGCGGCACGTGACGGCAACACATGGGTCGTGCTCGGCATCATGGAGAAGCCGCGCGATCGGGGTGGGCACACGCTGTTTGCGTCCGCCGTGGTCATCGACGATCAGGGCGCAATCCGTTCGGTGCATCGCAAGCTGATGCCGACGTATGAAGAGCGACTGTCGTGGTCGCCCGGCGATGCCCATGGCCTGGTGACGCATCCGGGGGTCGGCCCTTTCACGCTCGGCGCGCTGAACTGCTGGGAGAACTGGATGCCGCTGGCCCGCACGGCGCTGTACGCCCAGGGCGAGGACCTGCACGTCGCCATCTGGCCCGGCTCGGAGCGCATCACCAAGGACATCACCCGCTACGTGGCGCGCGAAGGACGTTCGTATGTCCTCTCGGCCAGCGCGATCATCCGTCCGGAGGATGTGCCGGCAGGCCTGCCGCTACGCGAGCGGATGGTCGAGGGACTGACCGGCCCATTCCAGAACGGCGGCTCGTGCATCGCGGGCCCGGACGGCGAATGGATTGTCGAGCCCGTCGTGGGCGAGGAGCGGATCATCACCGCGACCATCGACCACACGCGCGTACTCGAAGAGCGCCAGAACTTCGACGCCACGGGCCACTACTCCCGCCCCGAACTCCTGCGCCTGACGGTGGACCGCCAGCGCCAGACCGCAGCCGACTTCATCGACTGACGTCTCCCTTGCCTTTCCCCTCTGTGCCTTTGTGCCTTCGTGCCTCTGTGC
>JBCBTA010000288.1:0-4579 GCA_039818905.1 Planctomycetota bacterium | reverse complement strand
GTCCAGCCCATCAAACTCCAGCTCGACGCTGACGCCCTGCTCCTGCTGGAAGACCTCGCGGCGGATCGCCTGAATCTCGGCGATCGTCGGGATGCTGGCGATGCACGGGCCGCACCACGTCGCCCAGAAGTCGAGGACGTAAATGTCCCCTTCCTTCCAGTTGGAGATGGCCTCGCCCTTGACCCACGTGACACTGCCGAGAGACGGAGCGGGATCACCCACGCCGAGCTTCTTGACCGGCTTCTTCTCGCCTGCCGGTTCAGGAGCGGCGTCCATCTGGGCTGCGGCGACGCCGCCGGTCATGGCGACAGCCGCCAGGGTCACGATCATTTTCTTCAGCATGCGAGGTACCTCGGCTGGGATCTGTTGGAGCGCCGGACCCAACCGGCGGCGATGGATTCTACATGTGGAACGCTCGAGGGCCGCGTCGTGTTCCGCCCGCAATGATGTTTGCACTGTGTCAGGGGGTTCGATCGGACGACCTGGCCCACTCGGGATGCTCGTCCAGATGTCGATCCAGAGCTTCGCGGGCCCATTTGCTGAACAGGCGATACAGCAGCAGGAAGATCGCGACGCCGATGGCGATCCCGATGAAGACCCGCATGCGACCACCGGCGGACTGCGCCTCGGTCAGATCCACGGTCGAAACGCCCAGCCAGACGGCAAAGAGCGTGCGTGGGGCGATGCCGATGGCCGTGCCGATGATGTACGCCGGCAGCCCGACACGCGTGGATGACATCGCCAGATTGGTCATCGCAAAGGGTGAGTTGGGCGGCACGCGAATCAGCGTCACGATCATCAGTTCCGTGAGGAACGGGCGATCAAGCAGTGCCGAACGGACGATCCGGGCCTTCTCATGCCGATCGATGACGCTCATGATCCGCTGGCGAGCGAGCAGGGCTCCCCAGCCGTAGCCGATGAGCGCGCCGACGACCACACCGAACATCGCGATCCAGCCACCTTCGAACATCGTGCCGAAGATCGCGCCGCAGGCGAAGCTGAGCGCGTAGGTCGGGAGCATCGCAGAGCCCGTCGTCAGGGCGAACAGGCCCGCACAGATAAACGCGGCATACGGCCCCAGCGAATCCACCCACGAACGCAGTCGCTCCGGGCCGATGACGCTTCCGAGCAGCACGAACGTCCCGAGGATGCCCGGGAGCGTGAGACTCAGGATGATCAGCGCGCCGACCACCGGACCGACCTCGCGCAGCAGCGCGGCGACTTGTCGCCCGGTTTGTGGCTGCTCGGCGGTCGTCGTCTCGGAAGTCTCGCTCATGGGACGCAAAGCGTAGCGAGGCTGTCGTCGTCAGGACCGACGATGCCCGACCGGAAGCCAAAGATTTGAGCAACACCCTGACCCGCCCGCCCGAATAGGATCGAGCACAAGGCTCGTTTGGGAGGCGTGAGGGGCATGGACAGTCGGTGGTGGCACAGATGTGGGATTGCTGCGGTCGCTCTGGTGTTCGCCGGAGCGAGCGCGGAGGAGGTCATCGTCAAGAATGACTCCTTCGCGGGTCAGCTCTCGGTTCTGCCGTGCCCCTGCTTTGTGCAGGGTGAGGAGGCAGCGTCGTGGCTGACTGCGCCGTGCAACGGCACGCTCGTGGGCGTGCAGATCTACTGGGACTCGTTCTTCGGCGGGACGCAGACGAACGTTGGTGGTGAGATCATCATCTATCAGGAGGGCGAGTACCCCGTCCCCGGCAACGTGATCGCGACGATTGCGGTTCCGTCGTTCGATGCCGGCTCGATGAACGAGTTTCGTTTCCTCGACTCACGCTCGGGTGCGCCAAATCTCAAGGAAGGCCAGCGCTTCGCGGTCTCTTTCCTGTTTGATCAGGACAATCTCGGCATACTCGACCCGAGCATCGCCTTCGACTCCGACGGGCCTGTGCCTGCGTCGAACGCCGTGTTCACACCAGGCATCGGTTGGTACAACCCCGAGGCGCAGGGCGTCAGCGGCGACTGGGTCATCCGGGCCATCGTCGCATGCACGGATCAGGTGATCGGCTCCTGCTGTCTTGGCAGTGGTGTGTGCGTCGATGTCGGCTCGCCGGCCGAGTGCGATGTTGCCGGTGGCGTGTACATGGGCGACACGCCATGCTCACTGATCAACTGTCCACAGCCCAACGGCGCATGCTGCCTGCCCGCGGGTGCGTGCGAGTCGCTGTCCGAGTCTGGCTGCGCCGACGCAGGAGGCGTCTGGCAGGGTGGCGGCGTGACGTGTCAGGAGGGCTGCATCGGTTGCGTCGCGGATATCACCGGTGATGGTTCAACGGGGCTCGCCGACTTCGATGCGCTTGCGAGGAACTTCGGCATCGAGTCCGGAGCGACGTTCGAACAGGGCGACATCGATGGTGACGGCGCCATCAACCTCAGCGACTTCAAGCTGATGGCCAACGACTTCGGGTGCGCCCCTGAGTCTTGATCACGCCGCCAGTACCACCAGTCTCGAGACCAGCGAAAGCGCGGCACGAAGGATGGCCCGTACGTCGGACGCCTGTTCGATGTCCTGCAGCAGTTCCTGCCGAGCCGCCTCCGCGTCCGCTGCGTCGTACATGGCAGCCGGCGGCACCCGGAGCCGCTCTGCGAGACGAAGCAGTGCGTCGCGGCTGTTCTGTTCCAGCGCCGAGATGTCCTCGCCGTAGGACGTCAGCAGCATGCCCTGGCGCGCAGCGAGCGTCTCGGTCGTCGCGAGCGCCATCAAGGCCGAGGCAATCAGCGTGCGCTCGTCGTCGCTGAGCGTCGCCGTCTCATGAGCCATGAGCTTCGTCACCAGCGCGTCAAGTTGCTCGGTTCTCATGGGGCATCTCCGGAGAGGGTGTCGAGTACGTCCATCGCTGCGGCGAGAGCCGCGGCTGCGTGCTCGCGTCGTTCGTCATCCTCGATCTGTATGAGCAGAGTCTGGCGCAGCAGTGACTCGATGTCGCTGCGGGCTGGCGGGACGTCCCCCGTTTCTGATGCAGCGAACATCTCCAGCGCCGATGTCGTGAGCTGCAACTCGTTCAGCAGTGCGGCGGTGACGTCAACGTGATCCTGCAGGGCCTTCAAGGCGTCCTCCGCCGCAGCGTCGTGGACCTTGAGCGGCTCCAACTCAGCGAGCATCTGTCGTCGCAGGTCGCGCCCGTCTGAGAGGCGCATCGCGAGGACGTAGTCCCGCAGGTAGGCCTCAGCCTGCTCCGTGGTCATGCGGCCATCGCGCACCGCTCGCACGAGCGTCGATTCCGCGGCAGGGTCTGCGCGGTCGCGTGCAAACGCATCCACATCGGCGGCTGGGCCTGCAACGATGTAGCCGCGGACGATCAACTCGCGGTGCAACTGTCCAGTCAGCAGGGCGCGTCGTTGGGCGAGGGTGTTCTCAATCAACTCGCGCAACAGGCGCAGGTCGTGGTGATACGACGCCGCCAGTGCTGTGACGCCGGTCCGTTGGTGCGCAAGCGTCGGCGCAATCGCGTCCGGGCTGATGCATCCTGCCGCCACGGACGCCATGAGCAGCGCGGCGAGACGTCCGATTCGTCGGTGTATTCGGGTGGGGGCCATGGGTCTCTCCGTCGGGACGAAGACGACCATGACGCGGCATCGTGCTGGAGCAAGCGGTCGAACGCGCGGGAAGGGGACGCCAGGCAGAAAGATGTCGAATGTTCAGCGACCGTGCGCAGCGACGTGGGCGGTGTTCTGTCGGGGGGCACGATCATCGGTGTAGTGCTCGTCGAGGACCGTGAGCCAGTCCGGCGTCGTCTGCACGCTGATGAAGCGCCGGCGCACCGCCTCCGGATCCGGATGGTGCCGGGAGAAGCGGATGCCGAACTTGCGCATCAGCATGCCGGCGAGGCGCTCGCCGTTGACCGCGACGGACAGCTCGAAATGTGCGCGAAGTACATCGCGCTGCTCCGCGATGGTCGGGGGGAGCGGATCGCATCCGGCCATCATCTCGCGTGCCTGGCGGAAGATCCACGGATTGCCGATGCACCCTCGCGCGACGGACACAGCGTGGACCCTCGTGTATGCCAGCATGCGGAAGATGTCATGCACGTCCCACACGTCGCCGGACCCGAAGACGATCGCGTTTGGCCTGGCCTGCACCAAATCACGGAGGAACGTCCATCGCGACGGCCCGTTGTACTTCTGTTCGACCGTCCGGCCATGCACGGTCGCCCATGCGTACCCCAGATCGCTTGCGGCGTCGAAGATGCGGTAGAAGCGGCGCTCTGCCTCGGGTGAGTCGTCGGAGCCGCGTCGGATCTTGAGCGTGACCGGTATCGCTTCCGGCACCGATGCGCGCACGGCCCGCAGGATGTCGATGGCGCCATCGGGATCGCGCAGCCAGTGTCCGCCGCGAGCCTTGCTGCGGATCTTCTTCACGGGGCAGGCGAGATTGACGTCGATGACGTCGAAGGAGCGTGCGCCCGCCTCGGCCAGCGGTGGCGGGGCTTCGCCATCACGCATGGTGCGGTAGACGTGGGCGGGCCGCTTGGCCTGTTCGATCATCTTGATGGCGGCGGCTGCCATCTCTTCCGGATCGGTGCCCATGAGCTGGCCGGCGAGCGGATGATCCTCGCTGCCGCCAGGCACATTGTCGTGC